>NZ_VMNC01000058.1:0-7123 GCF_013277505.1 Streptococcus sp. k-378
CGAAGTCAGCTCAAAACACAGTTTTGAGGTTGCAGATGAAGCTGACGTGGTTTGAAGAGATTTTCGAAGAGTATAAATTATACTTTTACAACTTGAACCTCGTCTTTACCGAGTAAAATCAAGTATTTTTCAATATTTTCAATCGAATAGGCTCGTGATAAAGCCTCTTCGTATAGAGCTAACTGACCACGATAGCGGTCTACGAGTTGACTTGGTTCATCATAGCGGTCTGTCTTGTAGTCGAACAGAACGATTCTATCCTCATAAAGCAGATAGCCGTCCAAGATTCCACGGACAACAAAGTCTTCCTGACTCTTTTGGTCTCGTTTGAGCATGGAGAAAGGTTGCTCGCGATAAAGATGGTTGGTATTAGCGATAATTTCCTGACCGAGTGCTGTGTCAAAGAAAGCAAGAATTTTATCAAGATTGATCTTGTCTCTGACAGCTTGGCTAGTTTGAACTTGTTTGAGTGTTTCTGTTAGGCTAGCAAGCGTTGGTCTCTGGCTGAGATCCATTCTCTGCATGAGTTCGTGGGTAGCACTACCAATCTCAGCTCCTGTTATCTTTTCTTTGCTTGAAAAATCTGGTAAATCAAAGCTGATTTTCTTGCCTACTGACTGACCTTGACCAGCAATCTCGACACCTTCCATATCCATAACTGGTTCGTAGAATTTCTTGATTTGACTTGGGGTTTGAACACTAGGAAGTTCAATGGCTGCGCGGTGAAGAGTATTATAAATTTCCACTTCTTTCAGCATTTCAAGGGCTTCTTTGATGGTATCTGATTGACGATTGTCTGCTTGGGAGCTATCTTGGAGTGGACTCCTGGTTTCCAACTCTCCGATGGCTTCTCTAGTCAACTGATCTTCTCCAACAAAACGATAACTAAAGTTGAGATTGTCCTTAGTAAACACTTTACTGATAGCCCAAATCCAATCTTGGAAATTCTTGCCTTGAAGTCTAGTGTTGCTATTTAGTTTTCCATTTTTAGCTGCTGGGTATTCCTTGGCTTCCAGCTTTTCACGAGAACCCTTGCCGACAAGATAGAGTTTTTTCTCAGCCCTCGTCATGGCAACATAAAGGAGACGCATCTGCTCTGAATAGCTTGCTAGCTGTAATTCCTCTTCGTTCTGCCTATAGGTCAGGCTAGGAATGGAGAGTTTGATGGTTTTAGGATAGTGATTTTCCACTGCTCCAGTCTCCATTTTGGCAATATACTTGACACCTAGACCGTTTTTACGGCTGAGAATGACTTCTGACATAGAGTCTTGCTTGTTGAAATCTTGATCCATATTGAGAATAAAGACGTAAGGAAACTCTAGCCCTTTACTCTTGTGGATAGTCATGAGCTCTACTGCGTCCTTAGGTGGTGCAACTGTAACGCTTGCCAAATCGTGCTGGGCTTCTAAAACTTGGTCAATCATACCAATAAAACGAGACAAGCCCTTGAAATTGCTCTTTTCAAATTGATCAGCACGCAGTGCTAGGGCATAGAGATTGGCCTGTCTAGCAGGACCATTTGGCAAAGCTCCAACATAATCATAATAAAAACGGTCGTTGTAAATCTTCCAAATCAAGTCATAGAGGGAGTGGGTTTTGGCATACAGGCGCCAAGAAGCTAGGACATCCATGAATTGCTTTAGTTTCTCAGCTAGAGCTGTGTGAATCAATCCTTTTTGGCTGCTTGTCAGTTTTTGAGCATTGATCAGTTTCTCATATAGATTTTCTTGGACTTTATCCTCTGCTTTCTGAAGGGACAAACGTGCTAACTCATCCTCATCAAAGCTAAACATTGGAGACTTCATAAGGGCAACCAAGGCATAGTCTTGCAGGGGATTGTGAATGACACGAAGGGTGTCTAGCATGACTTGCACTTCTAGGGATTGGAGATAATTGTTTTGCTCTCCGTCGGTTTTGACAGGAATTCCGTACTCAGACAGGGCGAGGAGAATCTGGTCATTACGACTGCGACTGGAGGTCAGAAGGGCAATTTCCTTAAAGGCAACACCTTGTTCCTTGTGGAGTTTCAGAATCTCCTTGATGACTAAGCGCATTTCGCCTGTTAGTTTCGTTTCTGTTTGACTCTCTTCTTCCTCACCTGTGTCGTTCTTGTCGTAGAGGAGAAATTCAGCCTTGTTCTCAGTATTAGGAGTCAGTTTGCTATTGGCAAAAACAAGCTGGTGCATGTTATCATAGTTGATTTCGCCGACCTCTTGATCCATGAGACGTTCAAAAACATCATTGGTTGCTGACAGCACTTCTGAACTGCTACGGAAATTTTCCTTGAGGAGAATGAGCTTGCCATCTTTTGGATTTTGCGCATAGCGTTGGAACTTTTCATTGAAAATCTGCGGGTCTGCCTGACGGAAACGGTAGATAGATTGCTTGATATCCCCCACCATAAAGCGATTGTGGCCATTAGACAGCAATTCCAGCATTCGTTCTTGAATATGGTTGGTATCCTGATACTCATCGACCATGACTTCGTGGAAACGCTCCTGATAAGCTTCACGGACTTGCGGGAATTTCTCTAAAATCTCAATGGTGTAATGGCTGATATCAGCGAATTCAAAGGCATTTTCCTGACGTTTACGCTGACGATAAGCCTCCACAAAATCGCTCATAAAGCTTTGGAAGGTTTTAGCTAGTTTCCAAGTGTCTCCATGATAACGTTCTTGATAGTCGAGAATCGTTATCTGGTCTGACAGTTGTCCTAGTTTAGCAAACTGGGACTTTCTCTCTTCGTTGTAGGCATCGGCCAGTGGCTTCAAATCAGCCTTACGACTCGCATTGGTCAGAGCTCGGCCGTTTTTCTCTTTCGAAATTGCGACAACACGCGCAAGCACTGATTGAAAAGCCTTACTATCGGACTCTTGATTTAAGGAGCCAATTTCATCCAGAATCAACTGAACATTTTCTAAATAGGCAGCCTTTGCAAACTCCTTGGCATCGTTATCCAGATGATAACGGAAAAAGCTTTCCAAATCCCAAAGGGCTTGTTTGATTTGCTCAGTCAGTTTTTCTTTTTCATTGGTAAAATCAACCTCTTCAAAACCTTTGAGGAAAGATTCACTCAGCCACTTTTGAGGATTACTGGTGGATTGGAGGAAGTCATAAATTTTATAGACTTGCTGGCGCAGCCCCCGTTCATCTTTTCCACGTCCAACAAAGTTTTTCAGCAAATGACTAAAGGTCTCTTTCTGCTTACCTTGGTAATGGGCTTCAAAGACCTCGTGGAAGACTTCGTTTTTTAGAAGGAGTTGCTCGCTTTGGTTTTGTAAAATACGGAAATTAGGCGCAATATCAAGCAGATAGCCATGTTTACCAAGGAATTTTTGTGTAAAAGAGTCCATAGTTCCGATGGCTGCGTTGGGTAGGTCTGCCAACTGGCGACCCAAGTGTTGTTTGAGGTCAACGTCATCGCTTTCTTGGATTTGTTGGCTGATTTTTTTCTCTAAACGTTCCTTAAGCTCTGTGGCAGCCTTGACAGTAAAGGTTGAGATAAAGAGTTGAGAAATTTCGACACCACGCGCCAATTGGTCCAGAATACGCTCGGCCATGACAAAAGTCTTACCAGAACCAGCCGACGCTGAGACAAGGATATTTTGACCAAAAGTGTAGATAGCTTCGATTTGCTCGGCAGTTTTCTTTTGTTCCTTGCTCGAATTTGCTTCTGCTTCTTGCAGTTTTTGAATTTCCTCCTCAGTTAAAAAGGGAATAGGCTTCATCGATTCAACTCCTCTCTTATTTTTTCAAACCAAGCTTGCTTGAGTTTTTCTCCGACCAGACGCTTGCCATCAGCTAGGTCCAACTTTTCTAGGAAACGGGCTTGACCCAAGTGGTAATTGGCTTCAAAACCTGTGATGGATTGATGTTGCTGGACGTAGGGGGCAATGCTTCTGCCATTTTCGGTATAAGGATTAATGGCGAACTGGCCTGTTAAAATCTTCTCAGCTGCTTTCTTGTAAAGATGGGCATTGTAGTCCAGTAGGAGCTGGAATTCCTCATCTGTCAGCTGATTAGACTTGTTTTTATTGTAAAATTCGCCCAAATGACTGCTTTCTTTTTCTAAAAAGAGTCCTTGGTATTTCATAGACTTGCTGGCTTCTACTACTGCACCTGCCAAATTCTTAACGGCCATCAGAGATTGAACAGGTTCAGCCATTTCCAAGTACATGGCACCGAAAAAGTTCTGCTCCCCCTCTCTTTTTAGGGCAGCTAGGTAGGTTGGCAGTTGGGAATTAAGACCATTAAAGAAATGAGGAAATTGGAACTGGGTCAGACTAGACTTGTAGTCTACTACTCCTATCGCCCCATCAGCTTTCAATCGGTCAATGCGGTCAACCTTGCCTCGTACAAAGACACTGCGTCCATTGTCCAATTGAATAAAGGCCTGCTCTTTCCCACCGAAATTCGCCTCTTCTTTGATGGTTTCAATAGCTGGATTGTGACGGAGAATGTGGCCAGTCGTCCGTGCCACATCAAGCAAAACTTCCTTTGTAAACTGGGCTTCCAAACTTTCCTGATAAATAGCCTCAAATTCCCGTTCCTGACTGGTTTCTTGGATAGCCTGTTCCAAACGTTGGTCAAAGGAATCTTCGTCAGGCAACTGCAAGGCACGTTCAAAAATGCGGTGCAAGAAATTTCCGTGACTGCGGGCATCAGGACGCAGGCGTAATTCTTCTTGCAAGCCTAAAACGTAGAGAAGAAAATAACTGTATTCATTGCGATAAAACTCCGTCAAACCAGAGGTAGACAGGTAAAACTCCTGATCAGCAGGATAGAGAGCCTGCAAGGTATCCTTGGTCAAGGGCTTGCTGCTTGGACTTGTTGGAAGGGCAGGATTTGCAAGGCCTCTTTGGTCTAGTTTTTTACCCATGACACGTGCCAGAACTTTGACAAAGGTCAAATCTTGCTCCCTATCACTCGTCTCGCCCTGCTGGTGATAGGCAACCAGACTAGACAAAAGACTGTGATAGGACCCCATATCTTCCTTAGACAGCCCTTTGTGATTCAACCTCTTCTCTCTCCGCCTAAATCCAAAATGGACTAGTTCTTGAAGATAGGCTGACTCCTTGCTTTCACTTTCATTAAAAAGGCTTGGAGCCGACAAAACTAATTGCTTACGGGCAGAATTGACCAAAGAAAGCATAGTGTAGCGATTTTTCTTGAGATTTTCACTGCTGGCAATCAGTAATTGAACGCCTTCTTCGGTCGCTTGGTTTATGTTTTGTCTTTCTTCATCTGTCAAAAGACTGGTATTTTGCGCGATTTTTGGTAAATTGTCCTGAGTCAGCCCAATGGCATAGACAAAGTCAGCAGTCAGTGGTGCAATCAAATCGTAACTCTGCACCAGAACGGTGTTCACTGTCGCTGGAATGGTACGGTATTGAGATAGGCTCATTCCAGAATGAAGCAAGGCCAAGAAATCCTCCAGACTAACCTGTGAACCAGCAAAAACAGTCGCAAATTGTTCTAAAACATGGCAAAAGGCCTTCCAAACTTCGGCTTGTCTTTCCTGTTCTACAGCTTCCATAGTTGCTGTCAAATCTTGTAACTGCTTGGTCACAACTCCTTCTTTTAGAAAAGAGTTCCACTTTTGCAAGAGATTTTCAGCCTTTTGTTTTCGACTAGCAAAGAGGGTTTCAAGCGGTGTTAAAATACGCAGACGAAGAACATTTAAACGTTCCAGATTAAATTTTCCATGGTGGGATTTGGTAAAGGTTTGCTGAAAGGCTGGCAAGCCATTGATACCAAGATAGCGGATATATTGCTCAAAAGCATCAATATCAGCCTGACTAAGGTCGGTATACAAACCTGTTCTGAGAAGATTAATCAAATCCTCCTGACGGAAACGACAGCGTTTCAAAGCCAAAATAGACTCGACAAACTGAGTTAAAGGGTGGTGCGCCATGGATTCGCTTCTACCAAGATAGAAAGGAATCTGATACTGGTCAAAAATCGTTTTTAGAGATAATTGATAAGAAGCTACATCCCCCAAGAGAATACGAAAATGTTTGTAGCTCAGGTCTGAGTTCTCATGTAATTTCTGACGAATGCTGCGGGCTACTAGCTCCAACTCCTCCTTTTGCGTCAAACAAGACCAGATTTGCAGGTTTTCACGGTCTTTCTCATCGACATCCAAAGCGAGTTCTGAAAAGTCACAAGAAGACTCCAACAAACGAGAGGCCTTGTCAAAGCTATCCATCTTCTCATGAGTTTGAGAATAGTCCTGAGCAGGCGTTTGGTATTTAGAGGCCAGATGATGGAGAAACTCCACACTAGCTTGATAGAGATTGCCTTCAGCGAATGCACTGGTATAAGCTTTCTTACTAGCATAAGCCCCAATAACAATCTCAACTCCCTTGCCATGAAGTAGGTCCACAATTCGCTCTTCTTCGGCAGAAAAACGGGTAAAGTCGTCAATAACCAAGGCAATTTGAGTGAAATCACTACTTACCTTGTTATTCTCGATAGCCTCAATCAAATGGGACAACTGACTTCCCTGAGCCAACTGGCTTTGATTGAGATAAGCCGTTACCTTCTCAAAAATCAAGAGTAAATCGGCCCTCTTGTCCTCATCCGTCAAACTCTCCAAGTCCAAAAAACTCATTTGAGCAGTCGTCATCTCGTGGTACAATTCAATCAACTGCTGGATAAATTGAGGATCCTGCTTGATAGCGCCATAAACACGTAATTCCTTGGGATTGAGTTCCGCAAGGCACTTATAAAAGGCCATCCCAAGACCGATGTCATCTAGACTGGTCTTAGCTGGCAAATCATTTAAAACCAGATAACGAGCCATCTGAGCAAAGCGCGTGACGGTAATCGCAAAAGAAGCCTGCTGGTACAAGCATTCCAGCACGGCGCGTTCCTTTTCAAAAGAAAGAGAGTTGGGAGCGATGTAGAAGACCCGCTTGCCCGCAGCAACTAGCTCTTCCGCCTCTCTGGTTAGAATTTCAGTCAAAGAAGTCCGAATATCAGTATAAAGTAATTTCATCTCTGCCTCGTTGGAATTTTTCATTACCCTATATTATACCATGATTAGTCTCGTAAATCTGTTAAAATATTTAGGCCATCCATTCTTTTCTTCATCATCTGCTAAATGAAAGTTCTATAATGA
>NZ_VMNC01000059.1:0-2765 GCF_013277505.1 Streptococcus sp. k-378
TTCATTGAGTATAAATAAATACTCCAAAGCCTGCAAAAATCTGAAACTTCCTCCTACAATTTGATATAATAGAGAGAAGAACTCGATTGAAGGAGGAAATGATGTCGGTTTTAGTAAAAGAAGTGATTGAAAAGCTTAGACTAGACATTGTCTATGGCGAACCAGAATTGCTTGAAAAGGAAATCAATACAGCAGATATTACGCGACCTGGTCTTGAAATGACAGGTTATTTTGACTACTACACGCCAGAGCGGATTCAACTTTTGGGGATGAAGGAGTGGTCTTATCTGATCAGCATGCCTTCCAACAGCCGTTATGAAGTTTTGAAAAAAATGTTTCTACCTGAGACACCAGCGGTCATTGTTGCCCGTGGTTTGGTGGTTCCAGAGGAGATGTTAAAAGCAGCCAGAGAATGTAAGATTGCTATTTTAACCAGCCGTACAGCGACAAGTCGTTTATCTGGAGAGTTATCTAGCTATCTGGATTCTCGTTTGGCAGAACGTACCAGTGTTCATGGGGTTTTGATGGATATCTATGGGATGGGCGTCTTGATTCAGGGAGATAGTGGAATTGGTAAGAGTGAGACAGGTCTGGAACTTGTCAAACGTGGTCACCGCTTGGTAGCTGATGACCGGGTCGATATCTTTGCCAAGGATGAGATTACTCTTTGGGGTGAACCGGCTGAAATCTTGAGACACCTGATTGAAATTCGTGGGGTTGGGATTATCGATGTCATGAGCCTCTACGGTGCCAGTGCCGTCAAGGATTCTTCACAGGTTCAACTTGCTGTCTATTTGGAAAGCTATGATACACATAAGACTTTTGATCGTCTTGGAAACAATGCAGAGGAAATAGAAATTTCTGGCGTATCTATTCCTCGTATCCGCATTCCAGTTAAAACAGGTCGTAATATTTCTGTCGTGATTGAGGCAGCTGCCATGAATTATCGTGCCAAGGAAATGGGCTTTGATGCGACCCGTTTGTTCGAAGAACGACTGACAAGTCTCATCGCTCGAAATGAGGTGCCTAATGCTTGATCCAATTGCTATTCAACTAGGCCCTCTAGCCATTCGTTGGTATGCCTTGTGTATTGTAACGGGCTTGATTCTTGCGGTTTATTTGACCATGAAAGAAGCGCCTAGAAAGAAGATCATACCAGACGATATTTTAGATTTTATCTTGATAGCCTTTCCCTTGGCTATTTTAGGAGCTCGTCTCTACTATGTCATTTTCCGTTTTGATTATTATAGTCAGAATTTGGGAGAGATTTTTGCCATTTGGAATGGTGGTTTGGCCATTTACGGTGGTTTGATAACTGGGGCACTTGTACTCTATATCTTTGCTGATCGTAAACTCATTAACACTTGGGATTTTCTAGATATTGCGGCGCCTAGCGTCATGATTGCCCAAAGTTTGGGTCGCTGGGGCAATTTCTTTAACCAAGAAGCTTATGGTGCAGCAGTGGATAATTTGGATTATCTACCTGTCTTTATTCGTGACCAGATGTATATTGAGGGGAGCTACCGTCAGCCGACCTTTCTTTATGAGTCCCTATGGAATCTACTTGGATTTGCCTTGATTCTGATTTTTAGACGAAAATGGAAAAGTCTCAGACGAGGTCATATCACGGCCTTTTACTTGATTTGGTATGGTTTCGGTCGTATGGTCATCGAAGGCATGCGAACAGATAGTCTCATGTTCTTTGGCCTTCGAGTGTCTCAATGGCTATCAGTTGTCCTTATCGGACTGGGTATTTTTATCATTCTATATCAAAATCGAAAGAAGGCCCCTTACTATGTTACAGAGGAGGAAAACTAAATGTTAGAAGTTGCATATATTTTTGTTGCCCTTGCTTTGATTGTATTTTTAGTGTATCTAATCATTACTGTACAAAAGCTTGGCCGTGTTATCGATGAAACAGAGAAGACGATTAAAACCTTGACTTCAGATGTGGATGTGACCTTGCATCATACCAATGAATTGCTGTCTAAGATCAATGTCTTGGCAGATGATATTAATGTCAAGGTGGCAACGATTGATCCACTCTTTAGTGCTGTTGCAGATTTATCTCTATCTGTTTCAGACCTCAATGACCATGCGCGTGTCTTGAGCAAGAAAGCTTCATCAGCTGGTTCAAAAACACTCAAGACTGGGGCAAGTTTATCAGCTCTTCGTCTTGCAAGTAAATTTTTAAAAAAATAAAAAAGGAGAATCCTTATGGGTAAATTATCCTCAATCCTTTTAGGAACCGTTTCAGGTGCAGCTCTTGCCTTGTTTTTAACAAGCGACAAGGGCAAACAAGTTTGCAGTCAGGCTCAAGATTTTCTGGATGATTTGAGAGAAAATCCAGAGTATGCCAAGGAGCAGGTCTGTGAAAAACTGACAGAAGTCAAGGAGCAGGCTACAGATTTTGTTCTTAAAACCAAAGAACAGGTTGAGTCGGGTGAAATCACTGTGGACAGCGTCCTTGCTCAAGCCAAATCATGTGCTCGTCAAGCGACAGAAGTATCAAAATATCGATTCAATAATCTCAAAGAGCAATGGCAAGAAAAGGCCGAAATTCTTGATGAATCAGAAGAGATTGTGATTGATATCAAAGAAGAAAAAATCTAGATTTGATGAGACTGGGCAAAAACTCAATTCTAGGAGAAAATGAAGTAGATCTTCCCATAATCAAACGCATAGTATCAAGGTTTTTCAAGGCCTGATATTATGCGTTTTTTGATTTTCATTGAGTATTATGGTATACTCCCGACTTTATCACT
>NZ_VMNC01000006.1:0-41666 GCF_013277505.1 Streptococcus sp. k-378
TTTTCATTGAGTATTAGAACATACAAAGGAGGTCGTCATGGACAATATCATCGATGTGTCAATTCCTGTTGCAGAAGTGGTGGATAAGCATCCAGAGGTCTTAGAGATTCTAGTGGAGTTGGGTTTTAAACCCCTTGCTAATCCCTTGATGCGCAACACAGTCGGGCGCAAAGTATCGCTTAAGCAGGGGTCTAAGCTTGAAGGAACTCCTATGGACAAGATTGTCCGCACGCTGGAAGCAAACGGCTACGAAGTGATTGGGTTAGACTAATGGCAGATGAACGGATTCATATCCTACGGGATATTTTGTTAGAATTGCACAATGGTGCCTCTCCTGAGTCGGTTCAGGAGCGTTTTGATGCGACCTTTGCGGGTGTCTCAGCCATCGAGATTTCCCTCATGGAGCACGAGCTGATGAACTCGGACTCGGGCGTCACTTTTGAAGATGTCATGGAACTCTGTGATGTCCATGCCAATCTTTTTAAAAATGCTATCAAAGGTGTCAAAGTAGAGGATACCGAGCACCCAGGTCACCCAGTTCGGATTTTCAAAGAAGAAAATCTGGCTCTCCGTGCAGCTTTGATTCGTATTCGTAGATTGTTAGATACCTATGAGTCTATGGAAGATGAAGAAATGCTTGCGGAGATGCGTAAGGGTTTGGTGCGTCAGATGGGACTTGTAGGTCAATTTGATATTCATTACCAGCGTAAGGAAGAGCTCTTCTTCCCCATCATGGAGCGCTATGGTCACGATTCACCTCCTAAGGTCATGTGGGGAGTGGATGATCAGATCAGGGAACTCTTTCAAACAGCTTTAGCGACAGCCAAGTCACTACCAGAAGTGTCGATTAGCAGTGTAAAGGAAACTTTTGAAGCCTTTGCGACAGAGTTTGAAAGTATGATTTTCAAGGAAGAGTCCATCCTTCTCATGATTCTCCTTGAGTCCTTTACTCAGGATGACTGGCTTCAGATTGCGGAGGAGAGCGATGCCTATGGTTATGCCATCATCCGTCCGTCTGAGAAATGGGTGCCAGAACGCCAGAGCTTTGTTGAGGAAAAGAGTGCAGGGGAGCCTATACAGCTAGATACGGCAGAGGGTCAAGTTCAGCAAGTTATCGATACGCCAGAAGGCCAGTTTACCATTACCTTTACCCCTAAGGAAAAGGAAGCAGTGCTGGACCGCCATAGTCAACAGGCCTTTGGAAATGGCTACCTATCGGTCGAGCAGGCCAATCTCATCCTCAATCACCTCCCTATGGAAATTACCTTTGTCAATAAAGATGATATTTTCCAGTATTACAATGACAATACGCCAGCTGATGAGATGATTTTCAAACGGATCCCGTCCCAAGTCGGGCGTAATGTTGAACTTTGTCATCCGCCTAAGTACTTGGACAAGGTCAAAACTATCATGAAGGGACTTCGTGAGGGGACCAAGGATAAGTATGAAATGTGGTTCAAGTCTGAGTCGCGAGGTAAGTTTGTCCACATCACCTACGCAGCAGTACACGATGAAAACGGAGAATTTCAAGGTGTGCTGGAATACGTTCAGGATATCCAGCCCTACCGTGAGATTGACACGGACTATTTCCGTGGATTAGAATAAGGAGAAAAAATGAGTTACGAACAAGAATTTATGAAGGAATTTGAAGCTTGGGTCAATACCCAAATCATGATCAACGACATGGCGCATAAGGAAAGTCAAAAGGTCTACGAAGAAGACCAAGACGAACGTGCCAAAGATGCCATGATTCGCTACGAAAGTCGTTTGGATGCTTATCAGTTCTTGCTTGGTAAGTTTGAAAATTTCAAAGCAGGAAAGGGATTCCATGATTTGCCAGAAGGCTTGTTTGGTGAGCGAAATTATTAAACGAGATAGGTTCTTGATTTTTCACTAAAATCTTGATAGAATATTTATATTAAATCCTTGTCAGAGCAGGGATTTTTTATTGAAAGGATTTTATCATGTCAAAGAAACTCAATCGTAAAAAACAATTACGAAATAGTCTCCGTCGTGCAGGTGCCTTTTCAAGTACTGTGACTAAGGTTGTAGATGAGACAAAAAAAGTCGTGAAGCGTGCAGAACAGTCAGCAAGCGCAGCTGGTAAGGCTGTTTCTAAAAAAGTTGAACAAGCAGTAGAAGCTACCAAAGAGCAAGCTCAAAAAGTAGTTAATTCTGTAGAAGATTTTGCAGCAAACTTGGGTGGACTTCCCCTTGATCGTGCCAAGACTTTCTATGATGAAGGAATTAAGTCTGCTTCAGATTTCAAAAACTGGACTGAAAAAGAACTCCTTGCCTTGAAAGGAATCGGCCCAGCTACCATCAAGAAATTGAAAGAAAATGGCATCAAGTTCAAGTAATTTTTCTTGTGCCTTGCATTTCCGTCAAAATCTTGCTACAATAGAGCCATTAGAGGTGTTTTGAATCCCGCATTTTACAGAAAGTGGCGGCGCTGAGAAGTCCACAAATGTGTCAAAACTGGTTGCTAATGGATGAAAAATTGAAATAAAAGTGTCTTTTTGTTTTAAAGACGAGAGTTGCGGGCAACTGCCCGAAATTGGGTGGTACCGCGGATAAACACATTCGTCCCTGTCATGTAGATGGCAGGGATTTTCTTTTGCGTCTTAGTCAAAGGAGCTTGTTATGAAGCAATCTTTTAAAACAAGTAAACTCTATTATGGTTTTCCTATCTTCATTTTGGGGTATCAGGATCAGAATTTTGGACACAATATTACGACCTGTAGCTCCTCTTATAGCTTGGGAGATTGGCTAGCCATTGGTGTCGGAGCTGAGGAAAATGCGGCTGAGCAAATCAAGCGTTACCAGAAGTTTACTGTGAATATTCCTGATGAAAATCTCATGCTCGAGATGGAGCAGGCTGGTTTTATCAGTCATCGAGAGAAATTGAAACACCTGGGGCTAGACTACGAGATTTCTGAACGGACTCAGGCACCGATTTTAGAGGCTTGTCCAGTCGTGTTAGAATGTCAGGTAGATAGGATTGATGAGGAAGAGGGAATTTGTCATATTTTCGCTAAGATTGTTGAGCGATTTGTTGACCCAGAACTTTTGGATGAAAAGGGACATTTTAGAAATGACCGTTTTGCACCTACTTACTTTATGGGGATGGCCACCAGCGCGTTTATCGCTATTTAGATGACCGAGTAGACCCTATGGGGAGCTTCATTAAGAAAGCGAGGATGAAGGATGTCAAGAGCTGAATTACCAGAACGATTAGAAACCGAACGACTCGTCCTACGAGTTCGTACAGTGGCAGATGCTGAGGATATCCATACCTACGCTAGTTTGCCAGAGGTCGCCTATCCAGCAGGTTTTCCTCCAGTCAAGACCTTGGAAGATGAGATTTATTATCTGGAGCACATTCTTCCGGAGCGTAATCAAAAGGAAAATCTCCCAGCAGGCTACGGGATTGTCGTCAAAGGAACGGATAAGATCGTTGGCTCTGTCGATTTCAACCATCGCCATGAAGATGATGTGCTGGAAATCGGCTATACCTTACACCCAGACTATTGGGGGCGAGGTTATGTGCCAGAAGCAGCGCTTGCCTTGATTGACTTAGCCTTTAAAGATTTGGGTCTTCACAAGATTGAACTAACTTGCTTTGGATATAACCTTCAAAGTAAACGAGTCGCGGAAAAGCTTGGCTTTACCCTCGAAGCTCGCATAAGAGACCGAAAGGATGTTCAAGGAAACCGCTGTGACAGTCTGATATATGGCTTGCTGAAGAGCGAGTGGGAGGTGATTTGATGCATCTTTTCATCATTGGTGCTCCAGCATCAGGAAAAATGACCATTGGTCAAGAGTTATCTCGACTGACAGATGCTACCCTCTTTTATAACCATCAAGCCATCGATTTTGCATTAGAAATCTATCAGGACTTTACAGAGGAAATGTGGGAATTTGTTCGTGGAATCACCTTTTCTTTCCTTGGAGCAAGTGCAAGAAATCAGCGATCAGTAATTTTAACTGACGTAATTGATTTTTCAAATCAGTACCAGCTGATGTATTTAAAGCAAATTCAGGATTTGTTGAATGACTATCATCAAGAGATTCTGTTTGTGGAGTTGGAAACAAGTCTTGAGGAGCGCTTACATCGAAATCGAACGGAGAATCGATTAAAGCACAAACCCTTAAAACGACATATTGAGGTATCTGAAAGAGAAATTTTAGAAACCACTGAAACACTTCAATTAAATTCCCAATATCAACCGAATGAGTTGCACCACTACTTTAAAATAAATAATACGAATTTGTCTGCAGAAGAAGCTGCTAAGCAAATTCAAAATAAAATGAATACAATAGAGAAAGGACACACACATATCTAAACAACTTCATGAAGACGTTCTCAAGACTCAAGAAGTTCAAAAGTCTCAATCTTTTTCGTTCGTGATTCCTACCACCAAATGTAACTGGAAAACTCTACCTTAATCGCGCTTGGAGTACACCCTTCAAAGTAAACGAATCACAAAGAAACTGGGATTTCCCATTTAAGCCTGTATCCGAGGTCGTAAGAATATCCAATACAGCAGAGGTAGAGTTTGATTTATTGAAGAATGAGTTAGAGGAGAAAATAGATGGCTAAAAAGAAAAATAGAAAAAAGAATTAAACCGCCAGCAAAAGTTGGATATCAAAGTCGTTTCTGAAGAAGAGGTTGTCTGGACAGAACTACTGGCTAAAAAACCAACTTTTGTAGAACGTCGGACCATTCAAAATTTCGATGAACTACATACAACAGTGATGCAATATGCTGATGAACATGGAGAGTATCCAGATGTTCAGCTAATCAATTACCAACTGAAAAATAGGATTTTTGATTAGAATCAGGATCATGCTTTATTTAGAGAAGCTATGCATACTCCAAATACACAGAAGCGAAATGAACTGTTAAAACAAGTTTTAAAGATCAATCCAGATTATTTTGCTGCTGATTTTCACCCATTCTTATCAGAGGTTGAAGATTTTGATTTACCAACCTTTAGATTAGATTTAGGAGGCAAAGATTGAAATTAATGTATTATTTTAATACTGACAATAGATTGAAGAATCTTTTTGCTCAAACTTGGAAAATACTTATGTATGCGCTAACGTATTTTCCAATAATATCTCTAATTGTATTCTGTCTTACCGATTTTAAATTAGTTATAATTTTACAATTTGCCTTGATACTAATATATGTGTTTAACTATAAAAATCGATTTAATAAGTTTAGAGTTTTTCTTACTAAAAGTACTAAATCTTTAGCTTTTATGAACGCATGGGATGGAATATTTTGCGGAATCTTGACTTACATTCTTTATAACCTAAATCTAGTTGAATCAACTTTAATCAACTTATCTCAATATTTTTTTATTAATTATGGCATAAGTAAAAATCACATAAATAACTGGATTATCATTGTAATGCTTTTAATATTACCATTTGTATTATCTGTTATAAAAACTGTAGGATCAATCAAGATATTTCAAAAAGTTAATAAAATAGATATGGTAAAGGGAAAGACACTGTGGAATGTATATGCCACGATGCTTATTATTTCGTTTTTATGGTATTATATCTATATTTATTACTTTATTTCTAAAGCTATTGATTTTCATTCCGATTTAATAACTGACATTTTTATATTTAATTCATTTATTGCGCTTTATTTAATATTCTGGTGGAGAATTCATAATCTAATTAGACATGGTGCAAAAGATACCAAAGAAGTAATAGCATCATGGCTAACTGGAACAATCTGTATATTGTTGTTAGCAATATTTAATCAAGTTGAAAATGAATTAATAAATGCTTTAACCTGGTTTTTGCCAATATTAATTCCTAGTCTAATTGGAGAAATAAATTCTCAATTTGATACAAAAAAATATAAGAAAAAACCAATAAGAACTGAGAAAATGGATAGACACCTCTATCGAACTCAACTATATAGTTTTCTTACTCTATTAATGTTGAGTATTATTCCAAAGTTAACCGAAATTATTTGGGGTTTAAAGATTAAGATGAAATTGGTCGAATTTATAACTCCCGCAGCTGATTGGATGTCTGAATTATTTGCCTCAACTATAATTATTTTCGTTTGTTTCATATTATCATTAGTTATTGGGAAGGCTATAATTTGGTTATTACAGTATTTCTATTTAAACACCCATAATGGATATTACGTGTATCGTGACAACATGCACAGTGTATTAATAAATCGTAGATATAAAAGAAATATTCATAAAAGGAGAAAAAATAATGTCTAATCAACTTTCACCTAAATACACTCCATCCTATGTTTAGGCTGGTCGTTACAAAAATGCCTTGATACGGATGTTTTCAAGCCGGCAGGAGATCAAAAGGCTAAGCCTTATTCAATCGTGATTCCCACCACCAAATGTAACTGGAAAAAACTCTACCTTAGTCACGCTTGGGGATAACTTTCAAAGTAAACGAATCACAAAGAAACTGAGATTTCCCATTCAAGCCTGTAGCTGAGTCCCAAAGGATATCTAAGCCAGTTGAGTCGGGTCTATTGAAGAATGAGTTAGAGGAGAAAATAGATGGCTAAAAAGAAAAATAGAAAAAAAGAATTAAAACGCCAGCAAAAGTTGGATATCAAAATTATTTCTGAAGAAGAGGCTGCTTGGACAGAAATAATGGCTAAAAAACCAACTTTTGTAGAACGTCGACAAATTCAAAATTTCGATGAACTACATACAGCAGTGATGCAATATGCTGATGAACATGGAGAGTATCCAGATGTCCAGCTAATCAATTACCAACTAAAAAATAGGACTTTTGATTGGAATCAGGATCACGCTTTATTTAGAGAAGCTATGCATACTCCAAATACACAAAAGCGAAATAAACTGTTAAAGCAAGTTTTAAAGATCAATCCAGATTATTTTGCGGCTGATTTTCACTTATTCTTATCAGAAGTTAAAGATTTTGATTTACCAACCTTTAAAAAAGTACTGGATTTTGAAGTTCTAGTTTTAGAAAAATGGAAAATGAACGGATACAATAGTTGGAATTATTTTGAAGCTCGCCCTATCCTGTCTGCTCTGATGTTTCTGATTGAATATTATATGACAGAAAAATTTTACTTTAAGGCTTTGGACTTGGTTAACTTATACTTAAGTAAGCGACCAGAACGTTTTCCTCCTAATTTTGTCTTCTGTATGCTTTCCTTGTATCATATTACTGGTCAGGAATTAAAGGTTGAACGTTTCTATTGTGAAGAATTAAATAAAGGAAAGCGGGATGATACCATCCTTATTCATGCCATCATCTCTGCTTTTTCTCAAGGAAAAATTGAGGAAGCCAGTCAGCTATTTGCAAAATTAGTGGAAATCAATGATGAAGCTGTTGAATTCTTCATAGAGAAAGACTGGCAATTCAATATTTTAGACATTGAAGAACAAGAATGCTATTGTCCAAATTCAGTTGAATCGCTACAAGCTAGTTTGTATCCTCTGCTTGACTATTTACAAGAAAATATTATCTTAACAGAATTTTTAACAAAAGAAGCCAAGAAATTCCGTCGTAAACCAGTATTTTCGAATCATTCCAGTGTGTTAAGAAATCTATCCCAGGTTACAGACTGGTACTCCTTTATGAGCGAGGAAAAAATGAAGGGAATCCGGATGGATCTTGTTCGCATCTTTGTTGAAAATGGGATTCGTACATCTTCAGATTTCAAAAAATGGACTGAAAAAGAAGTTCTCGCTTTGAAGGGAATTGGTCCTGTAACCGTTAAAAAGCTGAAAGAAAACGGCATAAAGTTTAAGAAAGAGAAGTAATTGTTTATGGAAGGGGGGAGGTGAAATTGTCTTGAATGAAATTTCTAATTTCATCCTGTATACTACACCAAATGGCGACGTTCAGCTAGATATCCTTTTACAAGATGAAAATCTTTGGTTGACTCAAAAAGGTCTTGCAGAGCTCTTTGGAGTTGAACGAAGTGTCATTACAAAGCACTTAAAAAACATTTATGATAGTGGTGAGTTGGATAAGGTGTCAACTTGTGCAAAATTTGCACAGGTTCAACAAGAGGGAAATAGAACTGTCCGACGTGAACTTGAATATTACAATCTGGATGCTATCATTTCAGTTGGCTATCGCGTAAATTCCAGCAAGGCTACTCAATTTAGAATTTGGGCAACCAAGACCTTGAAAGAATTTATCATCAAAGGTTTTGTTTTGAATGATGAACGCTTGAAACAAGGACAGACAGTTTTCGGACAAGATTATTTCCGTGAACTTTTAGAACGAATTCGCTCTATTCGTTCTAGCGAGCGCCGAATCTATCAACAAATTACGGATATCTTTGCCGAATGTGCCATAGATTATGATCGAAACTCGGATATTACTAAAAACTTCTATGCTATGGTGCAAAATAAATTTCATTATGCAATTACTGGAAGTACGGCTGCAGAAATTATCTATCAGCAAGCTGATGCTAGTAAAGAAAAAATGGGATTAACTACTTGGAAACATGCACCTGATGGACGAGTGCTCAAATCAGATGTAACGGTAGCCAAAAATTATTTGCAAGAAAAAGAAATTCGACAACTAGAGCGAACTGTTACAGCCTATTTTGATTATATCGAGGGTTTAGTTGAGCGCCGTAATACGTTTACAATGCGAGGATTGGCAGATAGTATTGATCGCTTTCTATCCTTTAATGAATATGAAATCTTAGAAGGAAAAGGAAGCATTTCCAAGAAACAAGCAGACTCAAAAGCCATCCAAGAGTATGAAAAATTTAACCGAACTCAAAAAATTATATCGGACTTTGATAAACATATTCTGAAGATAATGAGAGAAAGTTAATGTAAAATTTTTATACAGTTTCTTTTTTACTAATAGAAGATACTGAAAAAATCAGATGTGCTGAATCAAGGCATATCTTCTACATACTAATTTTATTTAAAGATATTAACTAGAAAGGACACACACATGTCTAAAGAACTTTCACCTAAATACAATCCAGCCGAGGTTGAGGCTGGTCGTTACCAAAAATGGCTTGACGCTGATGTTTTCAAGCCTTCAGGAGATCAAAAGGCTAAGCCTTATTCAATCGTCATTCCGCCACCAAACGTAACTGGGAAACTTCACCTTGGTCACGCTTGGGATACGACTTTGCAAGATATCATCATCCGTCAAAAACGCATGCAAGGCTTTGATACCCTTTGGCTTCCAGGTATGGATCACGCTGGGATTGCCACTCAGGCTAAGGTTGAGGAGCGCTTGCGTGGAGAAGGCATTACACGTTATGACCTAGGTCGTAAAAAATTCCTCGACAAGGTCTGGAAATGGAAAGACGAATATGCCACTACTATCAAGGAACAATGGGGTAAGATGGGGCTCTCTGTAGACTACTCTCGTGAGCGTTTCACTCTTGACGAAGGTTTGTCAAAAGCTGTTCGTAAGGTCTTTGTGGACCTTTACAAGAAAGGGTGGATCTATCGTGGTGAATTCATCATCAACTGGGACCCAGCTGCACGCACAGCCCTTTCTGATATTGAAGTTATCCACAAGGATATCGAAGGTGCCTTCTACCACATGAACTACATGCTGGAAGACGGATCTCGCGCCCTTGAAGTTGCGACCACTCGTCCTGAGACCATGTTTGGGGACGTTGCGGTTGCGGTCAATCCAGAAGACCCACGCTACAAGGACTTGATCGGTAAAAACGTCGTCCTTCCAATCGCTAATAAATTGATCCCAATCGTTGGTGATGAGCACGCAGATCCTGAGTTTGGTACTGGTGTCGTGAAAATTACACCTGCCCACGATCCAAACGACTTCTTGGTTGGTCAACGTCACAACTTGCCACAAGTCAATGTTATGAACGACGACGGTACTATGAATGACTTAGCCTTCGAATTTGCAGGCATGGACCGTTTTGAAGCTCGTAAGGCAGTCGTTGCTAAGTTGGAAGAAATCGGTGCCCTCGTTAAAATTGAAAAACGTGTCCACAGTGTTGGTCACTCAGAGCGTACTGGTGTTGTGGTTGAACCACGCTTGTCTACTCAATGGTTCGTCAAGATGGACCATTTGGCTAAGAACGCCATTGCCAACCAAGACACAGAGGACAAGGTTGAATTCTACCCACCTCGTTTCAACGATACCTTCCTCCAATGGATGGAAAATGTCCACGACTGGGTAATCTCTCGTCAGCTCTGGTGGGGTCACCAAATCCCTGCTTGGTACAATGCTGAGGGTGAAATGTACGTTGGCGAAGAAGCTCCAGAAGGTGACGGATGGACTCAGGACGAAGACGTCTTGGATACTTGGTTCAGTTCTGCCCTTTGGCCATTCTCAACTATGGGCTGGCCTGATGTCAACTCAGCAGACTTCAAACGTTACTTCCCAACTTCAACCTTGGTAACAGGTTACGACATCATCTTCTTCTGGGTGTCTCGTATGATCTTCCAGTCATTGGAATTCACAGGCCGTCAACCATTCCAAAACGTGCTTATCCACGGTCTCATTCGTGACGAGCAAGGACGCAAGATGTCTAAGTCTCTCGGTAACGGGATTGACCCAATGGATGTCATCGAGAAATACGGTGCCGATGCCCTTCGTTGGTTCCTTTCAAACGGTTCTGCACCAGGTCAAGACGTCCGCTTCTCTTACGAGAAAATGGATGCCTCATGGAACTTCATTAACAAGATCTGGAACATCTCTCGCTACATCCTCATGAACAATGAAGGCTTGACCCTTGAGCAAGCAACTGCCAATGTGGAAAAAGTTGCCAACAAGGAAGCTGGAAATGTCACAGATCGCTGGATTCTCCACAACCTCAATGAAACCATCGGAAAAGCAACTGCCAACTTTGACAAGTTTGAGTTTGGTGTGGCTGGACACATCCTCTACAACTTCATCTGGGATGAGTTTGCGGACTGGTATGTTGAGTTGACCAAGGAAGTCCTTTATAGTGACAACGAAGAAGAGAAAGTCATCACGCGTTCTGTTCTCCTTTATACTTTGGATAAGATTCTTCGTCTCCTTCACCCGATCATGCCATTCGTGACAGAGGAAATCTTTGGACAAATCTCAGAAGGCTCTATCGTGACAGCTGCATACCCAACTGTTAATCTAGCCTTTGAAGACCTTGCGGCTCACACTGGTGTGGAAAGTCTCAAAGACTTGATCCGTGCCGTTCGTAATGCGCGTGCGGAAGTAAACGTAGCACCAAGTAAGCCAATCACAATCCTTGTTAAGACTAGCGATAGTGACTTGGAAGCCTTCTTTAACAGCAATGTCAACTACATCAAACGTTTCACAAATCCAGAACACTTGGAAATTGCATCAAACATCCCTGCACCTGAACTCGCAATGTCAAGCGTCATCACAGGAGCAGAAATCTACTTGCCACTGGCAGACCTCCTCAATGTCGAAGAAGAACTGGCTCGTCTCGACAAGGAACTGGCTAAATGGCAAAAAGAACTAGATATGGTGGGCAAGAAACTCTCTAACGAACGCTTCGTCGCCAATGCTAAACCAGAAGTCGTCCAAAAAGAACGCGACAAACAAGCCGACTACCAAGCCAAATACGACGCGACAGTTGCACGTATTGATGATATGAAGAAGTTGGTGAAGTAGTGTGAAGTGAGATATACTTGGAAGATGATTTACACCTCACACCTGCTTTTTTATGTAGTTTGTGTTAAACTGATAGTACTGCCTCCATGGTGAAAGGAGAATATATATGAAACTAACAATAGAAAATATAGGTAATGTAAAGAATGCAGAAATTGAAATAAATGGAATTTCAGTTATTGCAGGTCAAAATGGCACTGGAAAAAGTACAATAAGTCGTTCTTTATTTTCAATATTTAGTGCCAATTATGATGTTATAAAAAAAATTTCTAACGATCGAACTAAAGCAATTAATGATTTTTTAGAAGACTATCTCTCTGATATCGAAATGAATCGTAAAAATAATTCTGAAATAGGGATTGCTAGAAGAATCGTTCCGAGTTTCCTTTATACAGAATTGACAAAAATCATTTCAAAAAATTTATTGATATTTCTTGATAAAAATTATAGTGAACATAATAATGAATCCCTTAAGAAGAGTATCATTGAATCAATTAATGAATTCAATAAACGAAATTCAAAATACTTTGTATTAAATATTAAGGATTTGGACCTAAATGTTTTATCTGAAAATATAAAAGAAATTCTATCTCAGTCAGACCAATCTATCTTTAACCAAATTTTAACTGCTCATTTAACTGATGAATTTCATAATCAAATAAATAATATATACGACCCATTGACAGGACTAATTTCTTTAAGAATAAAAGATGAACAAATAAATGTTGAAGTTAACAAAAATAGAGCTACTGCAGATAAATTGATAAATTTTAAAACAGATGTAGTATACATAGATGATGCTGCTGCAATAGTTGAAAATTTATTTTCAACTAAATTTTTAAATAAATTTTCAACTAAATTTTTAAATGAATTTTTAAATAAAATTGATTTAAAATTGGATCATAATGCTCATTTAATGGAGCAGCTTAGAGATGAAAGAAACAACACTTACACATTACGAGCTAAGATAACTGACAGATTAAATTTGGTGTTTAATGAAATAAATCATATATTGAAGACTGATATTGTTAATAGTTCAGAAGATGAGGAAGATGAAAAAAAACTTAATATAATCAATTATTCTTCAGGTATGAAAACGTTCTATTTAATTAAATCTCTTTTAGAAAATGGTGTGATTAGAGAAAATGGGACACTCATTTTAGATGAACCAGAAGTCCATTTACATCCAGAATGGCAATTGAAATTTGCTGAAATTATAGTATTACTTCAGAAAGAATTTGGATTACATATCTTAATCAATTCCCATAGTCCTTATTTAGTTGAAGCGATTGATATATTTAGCAAAAAAAATGATACAAATGATTCTGTTAAGTATTATCTTGCTAATAGTTCTATTGAAGATGTTACTGACTCGATTGATAAGATTTATGAGCAAATGTATGTTCCTTTAAATCGCCTTGAGGAGCTAGCGGAGGATTTTGATGGTGAGTAAAATAATTTTCTCTATATTACATGATTTTAATATTAGATTTTCTGAATGTCGTAGCGATATTAAAACCTGCTCATATGATTCTGATTCTAACTATAATTTGGTAAACTCTAAATATACTTGTTATAATTTTGATAAGATTTCAGAAATTATTTTTAAAAAACATAGCTTTGATAAATGGCAATCTGTAGATACAATTCTGCCTCTTCTTCCTGTAGATGCTGATAGTAAATTATATTTAATAGAGTTTAAGAATTCAAAAAATATTCCATATGCTAACGTTAGAGCTAAAATATTATCGAGTTTGTTCCTACTAGAAAATTTTTATGGATTGCAAAAAACTGATTATAAAAAAATAGTGACAGTTACTGTAGTTAAATCACAAAAAGGTAAAAGACATTTAAATGAAATTAGACAACATCAGGCAAAAATAAGTGGTAAGTCACCTTATAAAGTTGAAAATTTTAGGGCTTTAGAAGATTTTTATGGAATTGAATCTTTTAAATATCCCCCTGAAAAATTTATAGAATTTATAGAGAATAATAATTTAGTCAGTTAAAATTAAAATACTAAAATTTTATAGCTTTGATTAAAAACCAGCTCACTACACAACAACCCCTCTAAGTTCGAACCGCTCTGAGAAGTACAACATTGCAGTTTCTTCTCAGGTGTTGGGGGATTTGAACAAACCAACGAGTTCAGAGTGGTGTATCCTATGAGTTTGATAAGTATGCAAGCTAGAATTATTCATTTAATCAAACCATTCATCCAAAAGGCATTACAAATGAGTGCATGGGATGTTGAGTATAACTCTTTTATTACTTCTTCATAGAACTTATTATGAATGTTTTTTATAGTTCACCCCAATTTCACCATTTACCGATGACACAGAAAAACAATTGAAAGGATATTTCTATGCAACCAACTTACAACATTGACAACCCAAACTTGTCTTATGAAGCTAAGCGTGACTTATGGCGGATAGGTTTTGGTCTGCAGAAAGTTGACAATCTAGTGCCATCAGCGTATATGGAATCTTTGGCTGAGAAACAGTCCCGGGGTGAACTGACTTACGAGCAGGTTTATGAGGATGCAACGGCTTATCACCATACTATTGATGCAAGTACGGAAGAGGCAGACTTGGTTTCTCTACGTATTGTAGAACTATTGTCTCGAAGAGGCTTTAGCTTTAGTCCTGCGACCTTACTTGCTATTCATAAGGAGTTGTTTCAAGATATATTTGAACCCTCTATTCCGGTGGGGCAATTTCGTCAGACCAATATCACAAAGAATGAACCTGTTTTGAATGGTGAAAGTGTTGTGTACTCTGATTACTCCATGATTCAAATGACCTTGGATTATGATTTTAATCAGGAAAAACAAGTTGCATATGCGACACTAACTCAGGCGGATGTGGTTAAACAAATCCAGCATTTTATTTCAGGAATCTGGCAGATTCATCCATTTCGCGAAGGAAACACTCGGACAGTAACGGTCTTTTTGATTCAGTATCTTCGTGAGTTTGGTTTTGATATTGATAATACACCATTTCAGCAACATGCCAAGTATTTTCGTGATGCCTTGGTATTAGATAATGCAAAGATTTTACAGCGACGTCCTGAGTTTTTAACAGCTTTTTTTGAAAATCTCTTGCTCGGTGGTCAAAATGATTTGTCTTCAGAAAAAATGTATCTAGATTTAGACCTCGATTTTTCATAATCCTAATACTGAGTAAACATTGAATTTTAGGAAAAAATGAAGTAAATATTCTCACAAGAAAACGTATATCATCAAAGTTTTAGGTCACTTGATAATATGCGTTTTTTGAATTTTATAGACTGCTCGTTTAAACTCTATTTACCTCGTACATTCCGGAGCGAGACGGAATATTAGCCACATACAAAATGAGTACTATTAGGATTTTATTTTCGTGTACAATTTCAGCTATTCTTGTTATAATCAGCCTATAGGAATCAAGGAGGTGATTGTTATGGCTGTTTTTGTGTCTTTGGATGGAATTGTGGTAGAAGTACTTGATGTCTTTTCTTCTTTTAATGGGGATAGTGAGTTTTTCTTGTGTAAACATCTTAAAGACAAGAGTCAGTTTGTGATGGAACGCTCTCAGTTCGAGGAGATGTTCCAACTTCAAAGTAGTCGCTTGACGACGCAAGACAAATTACAATTGTTTACCTCCGTGTTTGCTGGCCGTTATGATGTTTATGCTAAGAGTTTCATCAATGATCAAGGGAAAATTCAATATTTTCCATCCTATGATTATGGTTGGAAGCAGTTGCCACCTGAAAAACGGAGTTTCCAGACATTGACAGATTCCGTTTTGAAATCTCATTTTCGTGGGGAGACAGCTATCGGTATCTTTCCTATGCACTTAGATGATAGCTGTTATTTTTTGGTACTGGATTTGGATGAAAGAGATTGGAAAGAAGCTGGTTTAGCCATTCGAAGAATAGCCAGGGAACGCCAGATGGAAGCCCATCTAGAGATTTCTCGTTCGGGTCACGGACTCCATATTTGGTTCTTCTTTGAGGAAGCGATTCCGAGTCGAGAGGCTCGCTTGTTTGGAAAGAAACTGTTAGAACTGGCAATGCAGGAAAGTATGCAACTGTCCTTTGATTCTTTTGATCGCATGTTTCCAAATCAGGATGTTCTTCCTAAAGGTGGATTTGGTAATTTGATTGCCCTTCCTTTTCAAGGAGAAGCTTATCATCAAGGGCGAACGGTCTTTGTGGATGAACATTTTCAGCCTTATGAAGACCAATGGAGGTATCTACAAGAAATTCAGAGGGTTTCAACTGCTAAAGTGGCACTGTTAATCCAAGAGGAGTTAGGTAAGGAAGAATTGGATAAGGAGTTGAAGGTCGTCTTATCCAATATGATCCAACTTGAAAAATCGTCTGTGACACCCAAGACACTGTTTTTCTTGAAAAATATGGCTTCATTTTCTAATCCCGAATTTTATTTAAAGCAGGCTATGCGACAGCCAACCTATCAAATTCCTGAGCGAATGTATTTATTTGGAGAATCCGATCATTATTTATGGCTGCCAAGAGGCTTGCTGTATCCATTGCAAGATAAATTTAAGCAGGTATCTGTGGAAGATAGGAGAAAGGTACAAAGGTCTATTAGAGTGGAATTTAAGGGAGAACTCACTTTTGAGCAAGAGTTAGCCCTGTCAGATATGATTTCCAAAGAAAATGGTTTACTCCATGCGGAGACTGGTTTTGGGAAAACCGTTTTAGGTGCTGCTCTCATCTCTGAATGGAAGACCAAAACAATTATCCTAGTTCATAATAGGCAACTCTTAGACCAATGGCTGGATCGTTTAAACCATTTTTTGACTTTCGAAGAGGAAGAAGCTACCCGTTATACGGCATCAGGTCGTGAAAAGGTAATAGGCTATGTTGGGCAGTACGGTGGGACTAAGAAATGGCTGAGTAAACTGGTTGATGTTGTTATGATTCAATCTCTATTTAAGTTGGAAAATAGTCAAAGTCTTTTGGATGAGTATGAGATGATGATTGTGGATGAGTGTCATCATGTCTCTGCCTTGATGTTTGAAAAAGTTGTTGCTCAGTTTAGAGGGAAGTATCTTTACGGTTTGACGGCTACGCCTGAGCGTAAGAATGGTCATGAGCCTATTGTTTTTCAGAGAATTGGTGAGATACTCCATACTGCTGATAAGAGGGAAACGGATTTTAAACGGCAATTGCAATTAAGATTCACTTCTTTTGGTCATTTGGAGATTGAAAAGACCAAAGCAAGTAATTTTATACAGCTTAGTGATTGGATTGCTACTGACTCAGTGAGGAATCAGTTGATTATCAAGGATATTCTAGACCAAGTGGCAGAAGGGCGGAATATCTTGGTTCTAGTCAATCGAATTCAACAGATAGATGTCTTTGAAAAGTTATTGAAAGAGAAAGAGGTTGATGACTGTTATATTATTAGCGGAAAAACCAAAGTCCGAGATAGAACAAGTTTAATGGAGACGTTAGAACAGTTAGATAAAGGGTTTGTTTTATTGTCTACTGGAAAATACATTGGCGAAGGTTTTGACTTGCCTCAGCTAGACACGCTTATATTGGCAGCACCCTTTTCTTGGAAAAATAATTTAATTCAGTATGCAGGTCGGATTCATAGAAACTACAAGGATAAGTCTTTGGTGCGGATTTTCGATTATGTGGATATTCATGTTCCTTATTTAGAAAAGATGTTTCAGAAACGACAAGTAGCTTATCGAAAGATGGATTATCGTGTCATCGAGGGTGAGGAGAAACAATTCGTTTATGTTGATAGTAGATATGAGAAGGTGTTGAGAGAGGACTTGGCAGGGGAAAGACAGGAATGTCTGCTTATTTTACCTTATGTGCACCAGACAAAACTGATGAATTTTCTAAAAGAATTTAGGATTAGTCAAATTGAGATATGTATACCAGAGACGGTTGCAAATAAAGCATGGCTAGACCAGTTGAAGAGCCAGAAAATTAAAGTATCTTTTACTCAATCAAAAATAGTCACGCCTATTCTTTTGGTAAACAAGACCATTGTTTGGTATGGCGCAATGCCATTATTAGGGAAGGTAGATGAAATGACCATATTACGTTTGGAATCAGCTAGTATAGTTTCTGAACTAGTGGCAGGTTTACGATAGAGAAAATTTTTAAAAATTTCTATGTATGATTTTCATTTCTTTAGTGAGACTGTTGCCATTATCACATTCGAATCACACAAAATAAAAAAATTTCTATAAGTACTTGACAAATAGATTGAAATATCTTAAAATGAAAACGGTTACAGAGTTATTAATTATTTAAGCTTCATGTCACCATTAAAAATTGAAATAAAAGGATGTTATCACTAATACAAGTGAGCAGGAACCTATTTAATCACATCAGAAGAAGTTTCTTGATGTTTTTTAAGTAGGTTCCTTTTATTTTAAAAGGGAAATTTTATGATCATAAAACGAATACTAAACCACAATGCCGTAATTGCGCAAAGTAAAAAAGATATCGATATTCTTCTTTTTGGAAGGGGCATAGCTTTTGGAAGAAAAATTGGAGATAAAGTAAATCCAATTGATATTGAGAAAAGTTTTTTTCTCAAAAATAGAGATAATATGACCCGTTTTACAGAGATGTTTATTAACGTTCCTTTGGAGTTGGTGTACATCACCGAAAAAATAATTAACCTAGGTAAAATAACATTGGGTAATAATTTTGATGAAATTATCTATATTAATTTAACGGATCATATTTCTTCGAGCATAGAACGTTATAAAGAAGGGATTATTATTTCGAATCCCCTACGCTGGGAAATATCGAAATATTATAAAGAAGAATTTGAACTTGGGAAAAGGGCTTTACAAATAATAAAAAAAGAGTTAGGTATTGAACTTCCAATTGACGAAGCTGCATTCATAGCGCTACATTTTGTTAATGCTAATTTAGAAAATAATTTTCAAGAGTCGTATAAAATCACTGAAATAATTATGGGAATTGAGAAAATCATTCAAGATTTCTATTGTACTGAGTTTAACCAAGATTCTATTGATTATTATAGATTCATAACTCATATAAAATTATTTGCCCATCGCTTGGTTGAAAATACAACTTATTGTGACGATGATGATGAAGACTTGTTAGCATTAATGAAAAATAAATATCCTAGAGAATATGAATGTGGTGAACAGGTGGCAATGTTTATACAAACTGAGTACAATTATTTGCTGACTTCTAGTGAATTAGTTTATTTGATGGCTCATATTCGTCGCTTAACAAAAAATTTAGATTAATAGAATAGGAGAATACCATGAGTTATAAAGATACGGTACAAAAAATCCTCGATGTAATTGGAGGTGAAAAAAATGTCAATAGAGTTACCCATTGTGTAACACGTTTAAGATTAGAATTAAAAGATGAAAATTTAGTCAATGATGATGATGTGAAGAAGATACCAGATGTAATAGGTATTATGAAAAAGAATGGACAATATCAAATTATACTTGGTAATGATGTAGCTAATTATTATAAAGAATTCGTTAAACTTGGCAATTTTGAATCCGATTCAGTTGTTCAAGGGCACAAAGGGAATATTTTAGAAAGAATCATTGAATATATCGCTGGTTCCATGACTCCAATCATTCCAGCAATGTTAGGGGGAGGTATGTTGAAAGTCTTGGTAATCATTTTACCAATGCTTGGTATATTGCAATCAGATTCTCAAACTATTGCTTTTTTGACATTTTTTGGGGATGCTCCATATTATTTCTTACCGCTGTTATTAGCTTATTCTGCATCACAAAAATTAAAAGTAACATCTACATTAGCTATGTCTGTAGCAGGTGTACTTCTCCATCCAAATTTTGTTCAAATGGTGCAATCAGGGAATCCTCTTAGTTTATTTGGTGCACCTGTGACACCAGCTAGTTATGGTTCATCAGTCATTCCAATTCTTATTATGGTTTGGTTGATGAAATATATTGAAAAAATGATTGCTAAATTAACACCAGCTGTTACTAAGAGTTTTTTGCAACCTACGCTAGTATTATTAGTATCAAGCTGTATTGCCTTAGTTGTAGTCGGACCTATTGGAGTAATTGTTGGTGAAGGATTATCAAATCTAGTTGGGCAAATGTATGGTGTAGCTGGATGGCTTACATTAGCTATTCTTGGCGCTATTATGCCATTTATTGTTATGACTGGAATGCATTGGGCTTTTGCACCTATTTTTTTGGCGGCATCTATTGCTACTCCAGACGTATTAATTCTTCCAGCAATGTTAGGGTCAAACTTAGCTCAAGGAGCTGCTTCGATGTCTGTTGCATTAAAGAGTAAAAATAATAATACAAAACAAATTGCTTTTGCAGCAGGTTTCTCAGCCTTACTTGCAGGGATTACCGAACCTGCATTATATGGTGTGACTTTAAAATATAAAAAACCGCTTTATGCAGCTATGATTGGTGGTGGATTAGCGGGATTATTTGCAGGTCTTACTAGTGTTAAAGCGTATCTATTTGCTGTCCCATCTTTGATAGCGTTGCCTCAATTTATTTATTCTGATGTACCATCAAATATTGTAAATGCTTTAATTGTGGTGGTCATTTCGGTTGTTATTACCTTTGTATTAGCTTATATATTTGGAATCGATGAAGAAGAGAGTTCTAGCCATTTAGAAGTTGAGGCTAGAGTTTCAAATAAAAAAATGGTATTTTCTCCTATATCAGGAGAAATCATTCCGTTAAGTGATGTCCAGGATAAAACATTTTCAGATAAACTTATTGGAGACGGAGTAGCGATTATCCCAAATGAGGGTAAGGTTTATGCACCATTCGATGGGGAAATTACAAATATTTTTCCGACTAAGCACGCAATTGGATTGAAGAGTGATGAAGGTGTTGAGTTACTAATTCATATTGGATTAGATACTGTTGAGTTAAAAGGTCAAGGCTTTATTAGTCATGTAGAAGAAGGAGATAGAGTTTTTAAAAATCAGTTGATTTTTGAAATGGACTTAAATTTAATCAAGACTAAAGGCTACGAAACAGTTACACCAGTAATTGTAACGAATACCAATGATTTTCTAGATGTATTAGTGTTACCTAATAATCAGACAATCGAGCATTCTAAGGAATTACTGGTAATATTATAATGGAGGAAAGTTATGACCATTTTTCCAGATGATTTTCTTTGGGGTGGAGCTGTTGCAGCTAATCAAGTAGAGGGAGCATATAATGAAGATGGTAAGGGATTATCAGTTCAGGATGTGTTACCCAAGGGTGGATTAGGAGAAGCAACAGAAAATTCTACAGAAGATAACTTAAAATTGATAGGTATTGATTTTTATCATAAATATAAGGAAGATATATCCTTGTTTTCTGAAATGGGCTTTAATGTTTTTCGTACTTCTATTGCATGGAGTAGAATTTTTCCAAAAGGAGATGAGGAAGAACCTAACGAAGCTGGGTTGAAATATTATGATGAATTGTTTGATGAACTACATGCTCACGGGATAGAACCACTTGTAACTCTTTCACACTATGAGACTCCATTATATTTAGCAAGAAAATATCATGGATGGATTGATAGGAGAATGATTCATTTTTATGAAAAATTTGCTCGAACAGTTTTAGAAAGGTATAAAGATAAAGTTAAATATTGGCTTACATTTAACGAAGTAAACTCTGTTTTGGAATTACCGTTTATTAGTGGAGGAATAGATATACCTAAGGAGAATCTTTCGAAACAAGAATTATATCAAGCTATACATCATGAATTAGTCGCCTCGAGTTTGGTTACAAAAATTGCTCGTGAGATTCATTCAGAGTTTAAGGTGGGGTGTATGGTATTAGCTATGCCAGCTTATCCAATGACTCCAAATCCAAAAGATGTATGGGCGACTCATGAGTATGAGAATCTAAATTATCTATTTTCAGATGTGCATGTTAGAGGTTATTATCCGAATTATGCAAAAAGATATTTTAAGGAACATGACATTAACATAGAGTTTGCAGCTGAAGATGCAGAGTTATTAAAAAATTATACTGTAGATTTTTTATCCTTTAGCTATTACATGAGTGTGACTCAATCTGCTCTTCCAACACAGTATAATTCAGGAGAAGGGAATATTATTGGTGGCTTAGTAAATCCTTATTTAGAGTCTTCTGAGTGGGGATGGCAAATTGATCCAATTGGACTACGTATAATTTTAAATAGATATTATGACCGTTATCAAATTCCATTATTTATAGTGGAAAATGGATTAGGTGCTAAAGATCAACTAATAAAAGATGAATTTAATAACTTAACAGTCCAAGATGATTATAGAATTCAGTATATGAAAGAACATTTATTGCAAGTAGCTGAAGCTCTACAAGATGGTGTGGAAATTATGGGCTATACGTCTTGGGGATGTATTGACTGCGTTTCTATGTCCACTGCACAGCTTTCTAAGAGGTACGGTCTCATTTATGTTGATCGAAATGATGATGGAAATGGCACATTCAATCGATATAAGAAAATGTCCTTTACTTGGTATAAAGGAGTGATTGAATCAAATGGAGAATCCTTATTCAAATAGTTTGTTTATTGATGATTAGATATTATCACGGTTAAGGCAGCATCTCATTAAATATGAAATAAAGAGGTTTGGAAGACATCAAATTCTAAACCTCTTTATTTTATAGGGGGATTAATTAATTTAATTTTGTTACAGAGAGCCGATTATAAATAGTTAACTTAGGATAGATTGGTTATATATAGTAGACTGAATCTAAAATAGTACGAAACAATTGCTAAAACGTTTATAGAAATTAATTTTACTTTCCCAATCGATTTGTTTTCATCTTATTTCAATCCGCTATAAAGTTAGATAAGAATAAGCTAACAAGCAGAAGTAAGATAGGTCTTGCAAGAATGGTAAAAATCTGATAAACTAAGTAGTAATTGAATAGGAATCTGAAAGACTAGTAGCCCAAGGGAAGTATATCAGGGAGGAGAGCCGTGACTGCAAGCTCTCTATATGAAAGCTGGGTGAATTCACTTGCGCATGGATTTAGAAATGAAGGTCTGACTTGTCAGATGAAAACGGATGGTACCGCGTGTCAACGCTCCGAGTGGAGTTTTTGGCATGTGGTTTTCTTTTTATCTACGAGAGACTGATGGAGGAAATATGTCAACTATTGAAGAACAATTAAAAGCGCTTCGCGAAGAAACGCTGGCTAGCTTGAAGCAGATTACTGCTGGAAATGAAAAAGAGATGCAAGATTTGCGTGTCTCTGTCCTTGGTAAAAAGGGTTCGCTCACTGAAATCCTCAAAGGGATGAAAGATGTCTCTGCTGAGATGCGTCCAATCATCGGGAAACACGTCAATGAAGCTCGTGATGTCTTGACAGCTGCTTTTGAAGAAACAGCTAAGCTCTTGGAAGAAAAGAAAGTCGCGGCTCAACTGGCTAGCGAGAGTATCGATGTGACGCTTCCAGGTCGTCCAGTTGCGACTGGTCACCGTCACGTTTTGACACAAACCAGTGAAGAAATCGAAGATATCTTCATTGGGATGGGTTACCAAGTCGTGGATGGTTTTGAAGTGGAGCAAGACTACTATAACTTTGAACGTATGAACCTTCCAAAAGACCACCCAGCTCGTGATATGCAGGATACTTTCTATATCACTGAAGAAATCTTGCTCCGTACCCACACGTCTCCAGTTCAGGCGCGTGCTATGGATGCCCATGATTTTTCTAAAGGTTCTTTGAAGATGATCTCGCCAGGGCGTGTCTTCCGTCGCGATACGGACGATGCGACCCACAGTCATCAATTCCACCAAATCGAAGGCTTGGTAGTTGGGAAAAATATCTCTATGGCTGATCTTCAAGGAACGCTTCAGTTGATTGTCCAAAAAATGTTTGGTGAAGAGCGTCAAATTCGTTTGCGTCCATCTTACTTTCCATTCACAGAGCCATCTGTTGAGGTGGATGTTTCTTGCTTCAAATGTGGTGGAGAAGGCTGTAACGTATGTAAGAAAACAGGTTGGATCGAAATTATGGGGGCCGGTATGGTTCACCCACGTGTCCTTGAAATGAGTGGTATCGATGCGACTGTATACTCTGGCTTTGCCTTTGGTCTTGGACAAGAGCGTGTAGCTATGCTCCGTTATGGAATCAACGATATCCGTGGATTCTACCAAGGAGATGTCCGCTTCTCAGAACAGTTTAAATAATGATTAGAAAAGTAGAAATGGTAGATGTTGAGGTGTTGGCTAAAATTGCCAAACAAACCTTTCGTGAAACATTTGCTCATGATAATACGGAAGAGCAGTTACAGGAATACTTTGAAGAGGCTTATAGTCTGAAAACTTTATCAACTGAGTTGGAAAATTCTGACTCCGAAACCTATTTCATTATGCATGAAGAGGAGATAGCTGGTTTTCTCAAAGTCAACTGGGGAAGTGCTCAAACTGAGAGAGAATTAGAGGACGCTTTTGAAATTCAACGCCTCTATGTGCTACAAAAATTCCAAGGATTTGGATTCGGTAAGCAACTGTTTGAATTTGCTCTTGAACTTGCTACAAAAAATAGTTTTTCTTGGGCTTGGTTAGGTGTTTGAGAGCATAATACAAAAGCTCAAGCGTTTTATAATCGATATGGTTTTGAAAAATTTAGCCAACATCATTTTATGGTTGGTCAAAAAGTAGATACGGATTGGTTACTGCGAAAGAAATTAAGGTAAGAAGAGGATTCTTCTATTGAAATGATAGGAAAGGAAAAGAACCAGTGTGGCAATGGTCATTCTGGAGAACTAAATTATGCTTGTATCTTATAAATGGTTAAAAGAATTGGTGGACATTGATGTGCCATCACAGGAGTTGGCTGAAAAAATGTCAACCACAGGGATCGAGGTAGAAGGTGTCGAATCACCGGCTGCTGGTCTCTCAAAAATTGTCGTCGGTGAGGTCTTGTCCTGCGAAGATGTGCCAGAAACTCACCTTCATGTTTGTCAGGTTAACGTTGGCGAAGAAGAAGCCCGTCAAATCGTCTGTGGTGCCCCAAATGTGCGTGCTGGTATCAAGGTTATGGTGGCTCTTCCAGGAGCTCGCATCGCTGACAACTACAAAATCAAAAAAGGAAAAATCCGTGGTTTAGAGTCACTTGGAATGATCTGTTCGCTTGGCGAATTGGGAATTTCTGACTCAGTTGTGCCTAAGGAATTCGCAGATGGCATCCAAATTTTGCCAGAAAATGCCGTTCCAGGTGAGGAAGTCTTCTCATACCTAGACTTGGATGATGAAATCATCGAACTGTCTATCACACCAAACCGTGCAGATGCCCTTTCTATGCGTGGAGTGGCTCACGAAGTGGCAGCTATCTATGACAAGGCAGTCAACTTTAAAGAATTTACTCTTTCAGAAACTGACCAAGCTGCAGCAGATGTTCTTTCTGTGGGCATTGATACAGACAAGGCGCCTTACTATGCAGCTCGTATCTTGGATAATGTGACGATTGCACCAAGTCCACAATGGTTGCAAAACCTTCTCATGAACAAAGGAATCCGTCCTATTAACAACGTAGTGGACGTGACAAACTACATCCTGCTCTACTTTGGTCAACCTATGCATGCCTTTGACTTGGATACCTTTGAAGGGACTGACATCCGTGTGCGTGAAGCGCGTGCTGGTGAAAAATTAGTGACTTTAGATGGTGAAGAACGTGACTTAGAGGTGAATGACTTAGTTATCACTGTCGCAGACAAACCAGTAGCCCTTGCAGGTGTCATGGGCGGTCAAGCAACAGAAATCTCTGAGAAATCTAGTCGTGTCGTCCTTGAAGCTGCAGTCTTCAACGGAAAATCTATCCGCAAGACTAGTGGTCGTCTTAACCTTCGTTCTGAGTCATCTTCTCGCTTTGAAAAAGGTATCAATGTGGCAACTGTTAACGAAGCCCTTGATGCGGCGGCTAGCATGATTGCAGAACTTGCAGGTGCGACGGTGCGTAAAGGTATCGTTTCAGCGGGTGAACTTGATACCTCTGATGTGGAAGTTTCTTCTACCCTTGCTGACGTCAACCGTGTCCTCGGAACTGAGCTTTCATACGCTGATGTAGAAGATGTCTTCCGTCGTCTTGGCTTTGGTCTTTCTGGAAATGCAGACAGCTTTACAGTCAGCGTCCCACGTCGTCGCTGGGATATCACTATCGAGGCAGACCTCTTTGAAGAAATCGCTCGTATCTATGGCTATGATCGCTTGCCAACCAGCCTTCCAAAAGACGATGGTACAGCTGGTGAATTGACTGCAACTCAAAAACTTCGCCGTCAAGTTCGTACCATTGCTGAAGGAGCAGGTTTGACAGAAATCATCACCTATGCTCTAACAACTCCTGAAAAAGCAGTTGAGTTTACGGCTCAACCAAGTAACCTTACTGAACTCATGTGGCCAATGACAGTGGACCGTTCTGTCCTCCGTCAAAATATGATTTCTGGTATCCTAGATACAGTTGCTTACAACGTGGCTCGTAAGAATAAAAACTTGGCTCTTTACGAGATTGGAAAAGTCTTTGAACAAACTGGCAATCCAAAAGAAGAACTTCCAAATGAAGTCAACAGTTTTGCCTTTGCCTTGACAGGATTGGTTGCTGAAAAAGATTTCCAAACAGCAGCAGTTCCAGTTGATTTTTTCTATGCTAAAGGAATCCTTGAAGCGCTATTTGCTCGTTTGGGGCTCCAAGTAACTTATACAGCAACATCTGAAATTGCTAGCCTTCATCCAGGTCGTACAGCAGTCATTTTACTCGGTGACCAAGTTCTTGGTTTCCTTGGACAAGTGCATCCGGTCACAGCTAAGGCTTACGATATTCCAGAAACGTATGTAGCAGAGCTCAATCTTTCAGCTATCGAAGCAGTGTTTCAGCCAGCTGCTCCATTTGTGGAAATCACCAAATTCCCAGCAGTCAGCCGTGACGTGGCTCTACTCCTCAAGGCAGAAGTCACTCACCAAGAAGTTGTAGATGCTATCCAAGCTGCCGGCGTGAAACGTTTGACAGATATCAAACTCTTTGACGTCTTCTCAGGTGAGAAATTGGGACTTGGTATGAAGTCCATGGCTTATAGCTTGACCTTCCAAAATCCAGAAGACAGCTTAACGGACGAAGAAGTCGCACGATATATGGAAAAAATCCAAGCGTCTCTCGAAGAAAAAATCAATGCAGAAGTGCGTTAAACGATAGTATGATACAAATTCCCCCTCTAGTTTATGAACACTAGAGGGGTGATTTTATATAATACTCAATGAAAATCAAAAAGCAAACTAGGAAGCTAGCCGTAGGTTGCTCAAAACACTGTNNAGTAACCATATGTCTAAGGTAAGGCGATGCTGATGTGGTTTGAAGAGATTGTCGAAGAGTATAAAATAATTAAAATGTGATTTCTGTAAAAATACATCTATGATCAGAGTTTTGAAAACTTACAATGTCTAAATCTTTAACATAGTAGTGGTTTTTAGGCAATAAAATATGATCTATTGTTGCATTAAAAAGTTTTGGACTTTGGCTATTCCAAGTTCCTCTTTCAAAAGGTGGTAGTACATTTAATGCGTCCCTATGAGAGCTTATTTTTGCAAGTGCTCCATGACGCATATTTGCATTAAAATCACCTGCAATAATAGCCTTTGGATATTTTGAAGCCAATTGATTATGAATGATGTTTAAGTCTTGCTTCCAGATTTCCATTAAACCTGGCAGAGGAGGAGCAGTATGCAAAGCAATGATATCTGGTATATTTTGTTTTCTCGAATGTAATACAATTGTCCCGAACCGTGTTGTATGGAAAGTTTTAGCTTCTGTATAGAAACCATAACTTTTCTTGACAATCACAGTCACAGGAGCTATTCCACTGTCAGTAGGTGGAGAAGTAAAAATATCATAGTTGGCTATAGAAAGTCCAACTTGATGAAACAATAGTTTGATTCTCTGGTTTTCTTGCTCACCTCTGATATTGGTAGCTAGTTCAGGGAATATAGCCATATCGGCATCAAAATGGCTAAAAATTCGCTCAATATGTTGTGCTTCTATTTGATTAGCGACGTTCCAAGTTACTAATTTTAAGGTTTTAGTCTTATTTGATACGGAAGAAAGGGTTTTATCTGTTCCGAATAATAGTAATATGAACGATAGTAAGAGAAAGATGCTAGAATAAAACCGTATTTGTTTATTTTTCTTGTAAAAAGATAGGGAAAAAAATACGAAACTTAAAATAGAAACCATAGTTGCAGTAGCTAAGGGGAAGGCATAAATCTGTGCCAAGATAGGTCTGGTAGATAGCCAAATATTAAGATTAGAAGATGGAAAAAAAGAATAAGCTATGATAGGGATAGCAAAGAGAATGACAGAAAAGGCAGAGAGAAATATTTTAATCATTGTATGAGTACCTCGATTTGCAATGGTTGCTCGGAGCTAATGTGACTTTGTGACTTTACTTGATTGATACTCTTTTTCTTGTCTTCCTTATAGATTAAGTACAACCCAAGTAAAAAAAGTCCAATTTAAGATTGAAATGATTAAAAGTCACGGAGATGCAAGACAATTATACTACAAAAGGCAAACATTTGACAATCGATAGTCGTCGCTTAATCGAACGATGGAAAAAGGGTAACTTCTCAAAGTAACTTCCACTTGCCTAACCAAAGTGGAAATTAGTCTAAAACGGATTTTTATGGTGGAATTAAGTGTGAGACGTTTGAGTTAGAAATGAGGTTCACTATGACAAAACATAAACACCTTACCCTTTCAGACCGTAATGATATCCAATTAGGCTTAGAGCGCGGTGAAACCTTCAAATCTATCGGACAATCCATTCTAAAAGACCCAACTACTGTTTCCAAAGAAGTCAAACGAAACAGACAAATTAGAGAGTCTACATGCGATAAGCTTCCTTGCCCTCTACTCGACAAAGCTCCCTTTGTCTGTAACGGCTGTTCTAAAAGAAGACAGAATTGTGGCTATAAGAAGATTTTATACCTCGCTAAACAAGCTCAAAAACAATACGAACAAACTCTTGTTGAAGCTCGTGAAGGAACTCCTCTCAATTCCAAGACCTTCTGGGACATGGATAAAGTCATTTCTGATGGGGTTAAAAAGGGACAACACATCTATCATATCCTCAAAACTCATAACCTTGATGTTAGCTCCTCGACTGTCTATCGACACATCCGAAAAGGTTACCTGTCTATCGCTCCTATTGACCTAGCCAGAGCCGTTAAATTCAAAGAAAGACGGAAAAGTAAGCTACCTTCCATCCCTAAAGAAGCGAAAAAAGACCGTTCCTATGAGGATTTCCAAAACTATTTAGTACTGAATCAACTAGACTCTTGGCTGGAAATGGATACAGTTTTGGGCAGAATGGGAGGTAAAGTCCTACTCACCTTCAATCTCTCTTTCTGTAACTTTATCTTCGCTAGACTTCTGGATAATAAAACTGCCCTTGAGGTTACCAAACACCTCTATGACATCAAGAACACTCTTCACCAAGTTGACAAAGATTTCTTCCAACTCTTCCCTGTCATTCTTACCGATAATGGAGGAGAGTTTGCCAGGGTCGATGATATCGAAATAGATGTGCGAGGAGAGAGTAAACTCTTCTTTTGTGACCCTAATCGCTCTGACCAGAAAGGGAGAATTGAGAAAAATCACACGCTGATTCGCGACATTCTACCTAAAGGAACTTCTTTTGACAACTTAACTCAAGAGGACATCAATCTCGTTTGTTCGCATGTCAACAGTGTCAAACGCGCTGCTTTGAATGGAAAGTCAGCCTATGAACTCTTTGCCTTTACTTATGGAGAAGAGATTTCTAAGCTTCTCGGCATTTCTAAAATACCTGCAGAAGACGTCTGCCAGTCGTCTAAATTACTCCAACATAAAATCTAAAAACTAACCTTTAACCCCATTCAAACGTTTCACACTAAGTTCCACCATAGCGGAACTTAATCTGAAACGCTTTCAGATGAGGGGATTTTGTGCGCTCTTTTTTCGATTCCTTTCGGCTACAAAAACGATGAAATCAAGCATGTTTAAAACCAGTGGAACTTACCCTGACACGGATTTCCACTGGTTTTTAGGATTTTTATCAGACTAACTTCCACTTGGATTAGCAGTGGAACTTAGTTTGGGAATTTACCCGATGGAAAAAAGAAGGAAAATCAAATAGAGAAATCGCCTCTTTACTTGGAAAAGCTCCTCAAACTATCCATACTGAAATCAAGCGTGGGACAGTCCGACAATGTCTTGGAAAAGGACGCTTTAAAGAGGTTTATTCTGCCGACTATGCTCAACAGTCTTATGAAAACAATCGCAAGCGCTCGGTCAAGAAATCAAGCTTGACCAAGGAACTAAAGGAAAAGATTCTCCACTATCATAACCAAAAATTTTCGCCTGAAATGATGGTCAAGGCTAAGGGCGTTAACGTGGGAATTTCTACCATCTACTACTGGATCCATCATGGAAAATTAGGATTGTCAAAACAGGATCTGCTCTATCCTAGAAAAGGAAAAGCGCTTAAGAAACAAGCTAGCACCAATTTTAAACCCCCTGGTCAATCTATCGAATCATAATTCGCTCATTTTTTTAAAAATACATAGACGTAAAAGAAAGAGGGTTAAGTGATGAAGAAGAGTGCTATTGGGAGTAATTGGAAGGATGTCCATCTGAGCTCTTTAGCAAGGAGGAAATCCTTGAAAGTGATATGCGAGTGGCTATCATGAGTGAGTTGATTGAAGCCAGGCATGAGCAAGGAATCAGTCAGAAAAAGCTAGAAGAACTTAGTGGAGTAAGCCAGCCTGTCATAGCTAGGATGGAAACAGGCAAGACTAGTCCTCAGTTGGACACAGTCTTAAAAGTCCTAGCCAGTTTAGGAAAGACACTAGTAGTCGTCCCACTCGAACAGGAAAAGAGTTGATTAGAGTAGACTCATACTCAATGAAAATCAAANNAGTAACCATATGTCTAAGGCAAGGAGACGTTGACGCGGTTTGAAGAGATTTTCGAAGAGTATTATAGTCTTTTCTAATAACAAGCCATAGTCACTTATAAGAATTACTAATAAAGCGTTTGAAGAGCATAACTGAAATAAAGCTATAAAACACGCTATACAAAGGATTTGAGGCATTTGTCTCAGGTCTTTTTCTTTTGTTTAAAACAGATATATAGTTTCAAACTATATCAAAGCCTAATTTTTTACAATTATACAGATGATTTCTTTTCTGTTAAGATAGTTTCAACAACAAATTTTGGAGGACACATCATGTCAACTACAATCATCGGTTTCCCTCGTTTGGGCGAATTCCGCGAATTAAAATTTACAACTGAAAAATACTTTAGAAAAGAAATCTCAGAAGAAGAACTCTTGGCAGCCGCAAAAGACTTGCGTGCTAAACACTGGAACATTGTCAAAGAAAAAGGCATCACTGAAATTCCATCAAATGACTTTTCTCACTATGACAACTTCCTAGATGCAGCTTTCCTTTTCAATGTGGTACCTGCTTCAGTTCAAAACTTGGACTTGTCTGACCTTGAGCGCTACTTCGCTTTGGGTCGTGGTTATCAAGGAGAAAAAGGGGATGTTCGCGCCCTTCCAATGAAGAAATGGTTCAACACTAACTACCACTACATCGTTCCTAAATTTGAAAAAGACACTCAAGTCAAACTTGCAGGTCACAAAATCTTTGATGAGTTCCAAGAAGCAAAAGAACTTGGATTGAACACTCGTCCTGTTCTTGTAGGTCCATTCACTTTCCTTCAATTGTCAGACTTTGAAGAAGGTGTGAAAGCAGAAGACTTCGTAGACAGCTTAGTGGCTGCTTACCAAGAAGTTTTTGCAAAATTGGCAGAACTTGGTGCAACTCGCATCCAACTCGACGAAGCTGCTCTTGTAAAAGATTTGACAGCTGAAGAAAAAGCTCTCTTCTTGAACCTTTACAATAAACTTTTGGCTGACAAAAAAGGTCTTGAAGTCTTGCTTCAAACTTACTTCGGTGACGTTCGTGACGTTTACGCTGACCTTGTTAACTTGCCAGTAGATGCTATCGGTCTTGACTTCGTTGAAGGTAAGAAAACTCTTGAACTCGTTAAAGGTGGCTTCCCAGCTGACAAGACTCTTTATGCAGGTATTGTCAATGGTAAAAACATCTGGCGCAACAACTACGAAAAGAGCTTGGCTGTTCTTGAGCAAATCCCAGCTGAAAACATTGTCTTGACAAGCTCATGCTCACTTCTTCATGTGCCATTTACAACTGCTAATGAAGAATTTGAACCAGCAATCTTGAACCACTTTGCCTTTGCAGTTGAAAAATTGGATGAAATCCGTGATTTGGATGCTATCTGCAACGGTCAAGGTGAAGAAGCACTTGCAGCTAACAAAGAACTCTTTGCGACTGAGCGTGTTGGTGAAAATGCTGAACTTCGTGCGCGTATAGCTGGCTTGACAGACGCAGACTACACTCGTTTGCCAGCATTTGCTGAACGTGAAGCTATCCAAGAAGAAGCTTTCAAACTTCCAGCTCTTCCAACAACAACTATCGGTTCATTCCCTCAAACTAAAGAAGTTCGTGCTAAACGTTTGGCTTACCGTAAAGGTGAATTGTCTCAAGAAGAGTACGATGCTTTCCTTGCTGAAACGATCGATGAATGGATCAAATGGCAAGAAGATATTGACTTTGATGTCCTTGTTCACGGTGAATTTGAGCGTAATGACATGGTTGAGTACTTCGGTCAAAACTTGTCAGGTTACCTCTTCTCTAAAAATGGTTGGGTACAATCATACGGTATGCGTGGAGTTAAACCACCAATCATCTGGGGTGATGTAACTCGTCTTAACCCTATCACTGTCAAATGGTCTAGCTATGCACAAAGTCGTACAAACAAACCTGTTAAAGGTATGTTGACTGGACCTGTTACCATCCTCAACTGGTCATTCCCACGTGAAGACATCTCTATCAAGGATTCTACTCTTCAAATCGCCCTTGCTATCAAGGATGAAGTTCTTGATCTTGAAGCTGCTGGCGTGAAGATCATTCAAATCGACGAGGCTGCTCTTCGTGAGAAATTGCCACTCCGTCGTAGCGACTGGTACGAAGACTACCTTGACTGGGCAATTCCTGCCTTCCGCTTGGTACACTCAACAGTAGCGCCAGATACTCAAATCCACACTCACATGTGTTACTCAGAATTTACAGATATCATCCCAGCTATCGACAACATGGATGCAGATGTTATTTCCTTTGAAGCTAGCCGTTCAAACCTTGAAATCTTGGACGAACTCAAAGCGAAAAACTTCCAAACAGAAGTGGGTCCTGGGGTTTACGACATCCACTCTCCTCGTGTGCCAAATGAAGGCGAAATCGACAATACAATCGAAGCCATCCTTGCTAAAGTGCCAAGCAAGAAAGTTTGGATCAACCCTGACTGTGGTTTGAAAACACGTGGTATTCCAGAAACAAAAGAAAGCTTGATCCGCCTTGTTGAAGCAGCTAAAGCTGCGCGTGAGAAATTGTAAGATAAGGATTTCTCTAAAAGCGCTGTTTAGTCAATCTGCCTGTTTCACTTGGGTTCTAAGAGTCCAGCTAACGAAAAAAATCAACTAGAAAAGGATAATGACTATGTCACGCCAAACACCGTCACTCTCATTTGAAGTGTTCCCTCCAAACCCAGCAGTGGGTAATGATAACATTATTTCTGCTCTTCAAAATATGCAGGAGTTGGCTCCCCACTTTATCAGTGTGACTGCCAGCAATAATAAATTTAATATCAAGGAAACGACGGTCCGTTTGGCTGATTTTATCCAAAATGACTTGGCGATTCCGACTATTGCCCACTTGCCAGCTATCTATCTAACTAAGGAAAAGGTTGCTGAAACCATTGCTGACTTGGACAAGGTTGGAGTGCAGAAAATCTTGGCCTTGCGTGGGGATATTATTCCAGGTGTGGAGCCACAAAAGGATTTTCGCTACGCAACTGACTTGATTGAGTTCATCAAGGAGCAAGCTCCTCACTTTGATATTGTTGGTGCTTGTTATCCAGAAGGGCATCCAGATTCACCAAATCAGATTTCAGATATTCAAAATCTTAAGAAGAAAGTGGATGCAGGCTGTTCGAGTCTTGTCACTCAGCTTTTCTTTGACAATGAGCGCTTCTATGATTTCCAAGACAAGTGCATCTTGGCTGGGATTGATGTTCCTATTCATGCAGGGATTATGCCAATTCTGAATCGAAATCAGGCTCTCCGCCTCTTGAAGACTTGTGAGAATATCCACCTTCCACGCAAATTTAAAGCCATCTTAGACAAGTATGAGCATGACCCTGAGTCGCTCAGAGCAGCAGGACTTGCCTATGCAGTGGACCAAATCGTGGACTTGGTAACTCAGGATGTTGCTGGTGTGCATCTCTACACTATGAACAATGCAGAAACAGCAAAATATATCCACCAAGCAACCCATGCCTTGTTTAATCATCAGTCTCTAGGATAATAAAAAGCAAACCATTCTTCTCAAGTGAGGGGAATGGTTCCTTTTTAATGGTAAAGACCGCACTTTTTAAGAAAAATATGATAAAATAGACTCTGTACGTACTTGATACAAAGATGAGGGTATTTAGGTTTTAGAAGTTTGTTTAAAGTTGATTATTTTTTAAGCAAAATCTGATAATGTGTGTCTCAAAAAACACGAACGGAGTAAGTATTTAAAAGATATTTCACGCTATCGTGGTATCTTAGATGATAACAATATTATTATCTAAGGCAGGATTTTTGAGAGTAAAATAGTTCGGGAAACTATTTTAGCCTGAGCATAGAAATAAAAAGGCGAAGTAATTAAAAATTACCATTGAAATTCCGTTGGATTTCTAAAATCATCCACTGGATAATTTTAGCTCCCGTCCGCACTATTCCAGGGAAATATCAAAAAGATACTTAATTGAATTTTGGCCTCATTCCTTAGGAAAAAAGATAAGCTTCCTAGCACTCATCGAGTGCGGCGTCACCTTCCTATTTTTCTACAGAAATGTTCGGCAAGCCGAACCGTCCAAAATATCTTGCGTAACTGAACACGCCTACAACTCTGTGGAAAAAGATAAATCTACCTAGGAGCAGTCGCTCCGTCGTCCGATTTCCTATTTTCCTTTGAGTTGCTTAACGGCTTAGTATCTTGATTTTTGTAGGCAAGACGTATAATATTATCAATCCAAAGGGGATTAAAATGACAAAACAAGTGTTTCAAACGACTTTTGCGGGTCGTGAGTTAATTGTAGAGACTGGTCAGGTTGCTAAGCAAGCAAATGGCTCTGTTGTTGTACGTTACGGTGAGTCAACTGTCTTGACTGCTGCCGTGATGTCTAAGAAAATGGCAACTGGGGATTTCTTCCCTCTTCAAGTCAACTACGAAGAAAAAATGTATGCAGCTGGGAAGTTTCCTGGTGGCTTTATGAAACGTGAAGGACGTCCTTCAACGGATGCGACTTTGACAGCGCGTTTGATTGACCGTCCAATCCGTCCTATGTTTGCGGAAGGTTTCCGTAATGAAGTACAAGTCATCAACACCGTGCTTTCTTATGATGAAAATGCTTCTGCACCAATGGCTGCTATGTTTGGTTCATCCTTGGCGCTTTCTATCTCAGATATCCCATTTGATGGACCGATCGCTGGGGTACAAGTGGGCTATGTAGATGGCCAAATCATCATCAACCCTACGCAAGAACAGGCAGAGCAATCTCTCCTTGAATTGACAGTAGCTGGTACCAAACACGCCATCAACATGGTAGAGTCTGGTGCCAAAGAATTGTCAGAAGAAATCATGTTGGAAGCTCTTCTTAAAGGGCATGAAGCAGTCAAAGAATTGATTGCCTTCCAAGAAGAAATCGTTGCAGAAGTTGGTAAAGAAAAAGCAGAAGTAGAATTGCTTCATGTGGACGCTGACTTGCAAGCTGAAATCATCGCAGCCTACAACAGTGACCTCCAAAAAGCGGTCCAAGTAGAGGAAAAATTGGCTCGTGAAGCTGCAACTCAAGCAGTTAAGGACCAAGTTACTGCCGTTTACGAAGAAAAATATGCAGACCATGAGGAATTTGACCGTATCATGCGAGATGTGGCTGAAATCTTGGAACAAATGGAACACGCTGAAGTGCGCCGTTTGATCACAGAAGATAAGGTACGTCCTGATGGTCGTAAGGTCGATGAAATCCGTCCTTTGGATGCGGTTGTTGACTTCCTTCCTCGTGTGCACGGTTCAGGTCTCTTCACTCGTGGACAAACTCAAGCCCTTTCAGTCTTGACCTTGGCTCCGATGGGTGAAACTCAAATCATTGATGGTTTGGATCCAGAGTACAAGAAACGCTTTATGCACCACTATAACTTCCCACAATACTCTGTAGGGGAAACTGGTCGTTACGGTGCGCCAGGTCGTCGTGAAATCGGTCACGGTGCTCTCGGTGAGCGTGCCCTTGCTCAAGTCTTGCCAAGTTTGGAAGAATTCCCATACGCTATCCGTCTAGTAGCAGAAGTTTTGGAATCAAACGGTTCTTCATCTCAGGCTTCTATCTGTGCAGGAACTCTTGCCCTTATGGCTGGTGGTGTGCCAATCAAGGCGCCAGTAGCTGGTATTGCCATGGGACTTATCTCAGATGGAAACAACTATACAGTTTTGACAGATATCCAAGGTTTGGAAGACCACTTTGGAGATATGGACTTCAAGGTTGCAGGAACTCGTGACGGGATTACAGCCCTACAAATGGATATCAAAATTCAAGGGATTACTGCAGAAATCTTGACTGAGGCTCTTGCCCAAGCCAAGAAAGCGCGTTTTGAAATCCTTGATGTGATTGAAGCAACCATTCCAGAAGTTCGTCCAGAATTGGCTCCAACTGCTCCGAAAATTGATACCATCAAGATTGATGTGGACAAGATTAAGATTGTCATCGGTAAGGGTGGAGAAACCATCGACAAGATTATCGCTGAAACAGGCGTTAAGATTGATATCGACGAAGAAGGAAATGTGTCTATCTACTCTAGCGACCAAGATGCTATTAACCGTGCTAAAGAAATTATTGCTGGTTTGGTCCGTGAAGCTAAGGTGGACGAAGTTTACCGTGCTAAAGTCGTTCGTATCGAGAAATTTGGTGCCTTTGTTAACCTCTTTGATAAAACAGATGCACTTGTTCATATCTCGGAGATGGCTTGGACGCGTACCAATAATGTCGAAGACTTGGTAGCAATCGGGGATGAAGTTGATGTTAAGGTTATCAAGATTGATGAAAAAGGACGTGTGGATGCTTCTATGAAAGCTCTTCTTCCTCGTCCTCCAAAACCTGAACGTGATGAAAAAGGCGAAAAGTCTGAGAGACCTCACCGCCCACGTCATCACAAGGATCACAAACCTAAGAAAGAATTTACAGAAACACCAAAAGATTCAGAATAAGAAAAGGAGAAATGTATGGGATGGTGGCGCGAAACCATTGATATCGTAAAAGAAAATGATCCAGCGGCCCGCACCACTTTGGAGGTTTTGCTGACTTATCCAGGTGTCAAGGCCTTGGCGGCCCACCGTCTCTCGCATTTTCTCTGGAAGCATGGCTTCAAACTACTGGCTCGTATGCACAGTCAGTTCTGGCGCTTTTGGACTCAGATTGAGATTCATCCAGGTGCCCAGATTGATTCAGGTGTCTTTATCGACCATGGTTCTGGTCTGGTGATTGGGGAAACAGCGATCGTTGAGACGGGAGTTCTCCTCTATCATGGGGTGACTCTGGGTGGAACAGGGAAAGACTGTGGTAAACGCCATCCAACCGTGCGAAAAGGAGCTTTAATATCTGCTCATGCCCAAGTCATTGGACCCGTTGAAATCGGTGCAAATGCCAAGGTCGGTGCTGCAGCAGTCGTCGTAGCAGATGTACCTAGTGATGTGACGGTTGTCGGTATTCCGGCCAGGATTGTCCGAGTTCATGGACAGAAGGATGAACCGACGATCCACGAAGTCGAAAAAAAACGAGAGTACTACGTTAATAAACTCGAGCAGGCTAAAGATGCCAGTCACAGATCGTCTGGTTTGTAGAGGATATCTATATGATTCAAGCAAGAAACAAGTTAAGCCGAGAGGAGCTATCTGAGGCGAAAAAACTAATTAACTGTTGCCAAAACTATGACGGTACCTATCGTGATCCCTATCTCTCTAACATGCTTAATTTTGACCCAAACATGCCCGCCTTTTTCCTTTATTATGAAAAAGGCGAACTTGTTGGTCTCTTAACTGTCTATACAGATGACCAAGATGTAGAAGTGACGATACTGGTTCATCCAGATCATCGCCGTCAGGGAATTGCGCGTGCGTTGTTTACTAGTTTTGAGAGAGAAACAGCTTCTTTCTCTATTTGTTCAGTTACTTTTCAGACAGAGCGTGTTTTTCTAGACAGCCATCCTGATTTTGTCAGCAACTGGGGATTGGTCGAGGATGAAGAGACAGAAACTTGGTTAGGTAAGGATAGAAGCCCTTATCCGTTAGCAAATGTTTCCAATCTTGAAGTTTTGTTAGCAGATAGTTCGTATCAGGAGCAAATCAGTCAGTTAAAATTTCAGGCATTTTCAGGGGAACCTGAATCGAGAGAAGTTGTGGATAGATATGTCGCTGAAGCTCTGAAGGATCCAGAAAGTCGCTTATATATTTTGTTAAAAGATGGTCAGGTTATTGGAACTTGCACGGTAGATTTATCGACTAATACGAATTACTTCTACGGTTTAGCAATATCAGAACTTGAACGTGGGAAAGGCTATGGAAGCTACTTAGCAAAATCCCTTGTCAATCAACTAATTGAGCAAAATGATAAGGAATTTCAGATTGCAGTGGAAGATAGCAATGTAGGTGCCAAGCGCTTGTACGAAAAAATTGGCTTTGTCAAACAGACTCAGGTGGTTTATCTGAATGAGAAAGGAGCAAGGGATTCCGAAGTGTAGAGACATTCGGACTGAAATTCAATTGAACTCTTAATGATGAAACTAACTGTTCTTGGATTTCAGCTTTCCTGATTATGATTTATGATTAAAATCTATGACACTATGTCTCGTGATTTGCGAGAATTTGTCCCAATCGAGGACGGCAAAGTCAAGATGTATGTTTGTGGACCAACCGTCTACAACTATATCCACGTGGGGAATGCCCGTTCAACGGTGACTTTTGATACCATTCGTCGCTATTTTGAGTATCGTGGTTATGAGGTTGCCTATATTTCCAATTTTACGGATGTAGATGATAAGATAATCAACCGTGCCAGGGAAGAAGGCATCACGCCTCAGGAGGTTGCGGACAAGTACATCGCTGCCTTTCGTGAGGATGTGACGGCCTTGGGCGTCAAACCTGCGACTCGCCATCCGCGTGTGGTGGAGTTTATGATTGACATCATCCGCTTTGTGGAAGATTTGATTGAAAAAGGCTTTGCCTACGAGAGTCAAGGGGATGTTTACTTCCGTGTGGAAAAATCCCACAACTATGCCAAATTGGCTAATAAAACCTTGGAAGATTTGGAGCTAGGTGCTTCAGGTCGTACCGATGAAGAAACGGCTCGTAAGGAAAATCCTGTAGACTTTGCCCTATGGAAATCTTCCAAACCAGGTGAGATTTCTTGGGATAGTCCTTGGGGACCTGGACGTCCGGGTTGGCATATTGAGTGTTCAGTCATGTCGACAGAGATTTTAGGTGATACCATTGATATCCACGGTGGTGGAGCTGACCTAGAGTTTCCACACCACACCAATGAAATTGCCCAGTCTGAAGCTAAAACAGGCAAGACTTTTGCTAACTACTGGATGCACAATGGCTTTGTCAATATCGACAATGTCAAAATGTCTAAGTCCTTGGGTAACTTCATTACGGTACACGATGCCCTTAAAACTCTTGATGGGCAAGTACTTCGTTTCTTCTTTGCGACCCAGCACTACCGTAAGCCTATCAACTTCACGGAAAAGGCAGTTCGCGATGCCGAGACCAATCTCAAGTATCTGAAGAATACTTATGAGCAACCATTTACAGGAAACGTGGATGCCCAAGAGTTACAAAACTTTAAAGATAAGTTTGTAGCAGCTATGGATGAAGATTTTAATGCTGCCAACGGTATCACAGTTGTCTTTGAAATGGCCAAATGGATCAACTCAGGGAACTATGATGCAAGTGTCAAGCAAGCTCTTGCAGATATGTTAGAAATTTTTGGAATTGTCTTTGTTGAGGAAGCTTTGGATGCAGAGATTGAAGACTTGATTCAAAAACGCCAAGAGGCGCGTGCCAATCGTGACTTTGCGACAGCAGACCAAATCCGTGATCAATTGGCTGCTCAGGGAATTAAGCTCCTTGACACCAAGGATGGAGTGAGGTGGACACGTGATTGATGTCAATCTCATTAATGGGATTGCGCTAGCCTTTGAAGGAGATGCGGTTTATTCCATGTATATTCGTCGTCACCTCATCCTCAAAGGCATGACCAAACCCAATAAACTCCATCAAGAAGCGACCAAGTATGTGTCGGCCAAAGCTCAGGCTCGCCTGATTTCCCTCATGTTAGAGGAGCAAGTCCTAACGGAAAGAGAAAAAGAAATCTACAAACGTGGCCGCAATACCAATAGCCACACAAAGGCTAAAAATGCCGATGTGGTGACTTACCGCATGTCCACAGGTTTTGAAGCTGTGATGGGCTATCTCCATATGACTGAAAATTTGGAACGTCTTGAGAGCTTGATTTGGTGGTGCATCCAAAAAGTGGAGGGCTAGGACATGATGACAAAAGAACTACAAGACTGGTTTCCTGAGGCTCAGATTTCAGACCAACCAGTAGAGAAAGAGGGCTATCTCACTCTCCCTTTAGCTTCTCAGCAGTGGATTTTGCTGGAGAAAGCTGGGCTCAGTGAGCGTGAAAAGCAGTTGATTTCCCTTTTGACCCAGCAGGAGCAGGCTCGTTCGCTCAATCCTTGGTATTCCTATCTGATTGAGGGGAAGGGTCAGGCACCGCAAACTTTTAAAAAGATTCAGTTGGTGTATTGCCATCTTTCCTATTTTCAGCAGGAAAATCTGGCTTCTTGGCTAGATATGATGCGGACTCTTTTTCCGAATTGTCAGACGGTGCTTCAGGTCGGAGCTCAGGATTATGTTTTCGTGCTGCAACAAGATAAGTACACCTCTGTACGTTCAATCTTATCTGATACGATTGAAGCGGTTGAGTATGACTTTGGACTTCGTCTCTCTATCATGTTAGGCCAGGTTTGGTCTCAGGCAAGACATCAAGCCCTATCAGACTTGATTAAAGCAGAGAGAGATTTGTTTAAGACTTGGTGGCGTCAGGGTCACCAAGGTGTTCATACTTTTTCACAGCTCTATCTTTGGAGTATGGGAGAAAGGCTCGTGGACTTGAAGCCAATCAAGGAATGTCTACACCAGATGATTTTGGACCAGGATCAGATTCAGGAAATCATTCTCTCCCTTTGGGAAAATAGTGCTGTCCTAACAAAAACAGCCCAGCAACTCTATCTGCACCGCAATTCTCTCCAATACAAAATTGATAAATGGGAAGAATTGACAGGGCTTCAGTTGAAAGAGTTGACCGACTTGACCTTGTGTTATCAATTGATTTTAGGTTCTTTGTCAACTATAGTTGGTTTGTAAAGAAGTTAATATTTGGAGAAGAGGATTGCATCTTCTCCATTTTTATGTGCAGAGTTATAGTGGATTGATGCTGTCAATCGAAAGTGATGATGTCCCAAAAAAATGGTGAGATTGAGGGCAATTATTTTGCTTTCATCAGGGATTGCATGTTTTGGTTTTCGATTTCTGTTTCCGTGTCTGAAGGCTTCTTTTCCTTTCTGTTGATAGGCTAGTAGCAGACGATTGATTTGTCTTTCAGAAAGATTCAGTTCGACACAGGCTCGATTCTTTGTTTTCTTTCCTTGGTTTATAGCTTTTATCACAAGATATTTTTTCGCTTTTTTCATATTCAGTTGGATCATTTTCATATGACTATTTTATCAAATGGGACATTTTCACGTTTGATTTACTAAAGACATTATTACATTCGAATTACAAAACATAAAA
>NZ_VMNC01000060.1:0-7774 GCF_013277505.1 Streptococcus sp. k-378
ATCACTGGGATTTTTATGCCCTTTTGGGTTTTTGAATGGAGGAAAATCACATGAAAATTATTAATATTGGAGTTTTAGCTCATGTTGATGCAGGAAAAACTACCTTAACAGAAAGCTTATTATATAACAGTGGAGCGATTACAGAATTAGGAAGCGTGGACAAAGGTACAACGAGGACGGATAATACGCTTTTAGAACGTCAGAGAGGAATTACAATTCAGACAGGAATAACCTCTTTTCAGTGGGAAAATACGAAGGTGAACATCATAGACACGCCAGGACATATGGATTTCTTAGCAGAAGTATATCGTTCATTATCAGTTTTAGATGGGGCAATTCTACTGATTTCTGCAAAAGATGGCGTACAAGCACAAACTCGTATATTATTTCATGCACTTAGGAAAATGGGGATTCCCACAATCTTTTTTATCAATAAGATTGACCAAAATGGAATTGATTTATCAACGGTTTATCAGGATATTAAAGAGAAACTTTCTGCCGAAATTGTAATCAAACAGAAGGTAGAACTGTATCCTAATATGTGTGTGACGAACTTTACCGAATCTGAACAATGGGATACGGTAATAGAGGGAAACGATGACCTTTTAGAGAAATATATGTCCGGTAAATCATTAGAAGCATTGGAACTCGAACAAGAGGAAAGCATAAGATTTCAGAATTGTTCTCTGTTCCCTCTTTATCATGGAAGTGCAAAAAGTAATATAGGGATTGATAACCTTATAGAAGTTATTACTAATAAATTTTATTCATCAACACATCGAGGTCCGTCTGAACTTTGCGGAAATGTTTTCAAAATTGAATATACAAAAAAAAGACAACGTCTTGCATATATACGCCTTTATAGTGGAGTACTACATTTACGAGATTCGGTTAGAGTATCAGAAAAAGAAAAAATAAAAGTTACAGAAATGTATACTTCAATAAATGGTGAATTATGTAAGATTGATAGAGCTTATTCTGGAGAAATTGTTATTTTGCAAAATGAGTTTTTGAAGTTAAATAGTGTTCTTGGAGATACAAAGCTATTGCCACAGAGAAAAAAGATTGAAAATCCGCACCCTCTACTACAAACAACTGTTGAACCGAGTAAACCTGAACAGAGAGAAATGTTGCTTGATGCCCTTTTGGAAATCTCAGATAGTGATCCGCTTCTACGATATTACGTGGATTCTACGACACATGAAATTATACTTTCTTTCTTAGGGAAAGTACAAATGGAAGTGATTAGTGCACTGTTGCAAGAAAAGTATCATGTGGAGATAGAACTAAAAGAGCCTACAGTCATTTATATGGAGAGACCGTTAAAAAATGCAGAATATACCATTCACATCGAAGTGCCGCCAAATCCTTTCTGGGCTTCCATTGGTTTATCTGTATCACCGCTTCCGTTGGGAAGTGGAATGCAGTATGAGAGCTCGGTTTCTCTTGGATACTTAAATCAATCATTTCAAAATGCAGTTATGGAAGGGATACGCTATGGCTGTGAACAAGGATTGTATGGTTGGAATGTGACGGACTGTAAAATCTGTTTTAAGTATGGCTTATACTATAGCCCTGTTAGTACCCCAGCAGATTTTCGGATGCTTGCTCCTATTGTATTGGAACAAGTCTTAAAAAAAGCTGGAACAGAATTGTTAGAGCCATATCTTAGTTTTAAAATTTATGCGCCACAGGAATATCTTTCACGAGCATACATCGATGCTCCTAAATATTGTGCGAACATCGTAGACACTCAATTGAAAAATAATGAGGTCATTCTTAGTGGAGAAATCCCTGCTCGGTGTATTCAAGAATATCGTAGTGATTTAACTTTCTTTACAAATGGACGTAGTGTTTGTTTAACAGAGTTAAAAGGGTACCATGTTACTACCGGTGAACCTGTTTGCCAGCCCCGTCGTCCAAATAGTCGGATAGATAAAGTACGATATATGTTCAATAAAATAACTTAGTGTATTTTATGTTGTTATATAAATATGGTTTCTTGTTAAATAAGATGAAATATTTTTTAATAAAGATTTGAATTAAAGTGTAAAGGAGGAGATAGTTATTATAAACTACAAGTGGATATTGTGTCCTGTATGTGGAAATAAAACACGATTAAAGATAAGGGAAGATACTGAATTAAAAAAATTCCCCCTCTATTGTCCGAAATGCAGACAAGAAAATTTAATTGAAATAAAGCAGTTCAAAGTAACTGTGATTACAGAGCCAGACGCAAAGACGCAGAGCCGATAAAATGAGATTAATACAATCTCATTTTATCGGCTCTTTCCGTTATGTATGGATTCTTTTAATTAGTCTTCGATGTTTCTTGCTTCGTTGATACCGCTGGCTAAAGATTCCATTAAGGATAGTTCTTTGTCTGTAAAGCTATCCATGTATTTCTCTATCTGTAATCGTCGGGTGCTTTTTACCAAGTTATTAGCAGGTAAGAAAAATTCATCAACGGAAACATGAAGTAACGATACAAGGTCATAAAGAACTTGTATGCTGGGGTGTTGCCCTTTATTTTCAATATTAGTTAAGTACCGTGGGTCAATTTCAATCAATGCTCCCACTTGTTCACGAGTTAAACCTCGTTTCAATCGAGCTTCTTTAATGGCTAAACCAAAGGCTCTAAAATCATATTTATCTTCTTTTTTACGCATAGTAGACCACCTCTATACATTTTATTGTTCCTACTGAATTAAAAACAGGTATAGAAAAACGTGTTATATGGTTTATAGGTTTATATTTAATAAAAAGCACTACTAAACGCCAATAAAAAAAACCGTTATATGGTAGTGCTATTTACGCTGTTAAAATATTGTATATTACTTCCAAATGGCGGTTTGTTGGAGGTCAACGTCGCCATGAAGTACATCATATACAATAAATTTCCTTACATTGGGTTCTTGTCAAAAAAAGTCGTCTATCTGCAATAGATAAGTACGTCCACCAATGTGGTTTTATAAATCATATAGATAGAATAACAGAAGCATGTAAACAGAGAAATAAATCTGTTTATATGCTTTTTTGGCTATTCAGAACTTTTTTACAAAGTTTATTTATCAGTAATGCAACAAATCCCCCTTTCACATTGGGACTAAGAGTGAAAGGAGATAAACGAGCAAGGCTCACTTCCTTTCCTAGACAGAAAGGGGGTGAGAAACATGAAACCATCTTCTTTTCAGACCACAATAGAAAATCAGTTTGACTATATCTGTAAACGTGCTATGGAAGACGAGCGAAAGAATTATATGCTTTATCTTTCAAGGATTGCAAAGCGTGAGGTGTCCTTTTCGGATGTTGGCGATTATCTTGTTAGCCAGTTTGCGACAACAGATAACTATTCAACTGACTTTCAGATTTTTACACTCAATGGGTTATCAGTAGGCGTTGAAAATGATTTGTTGAGTGAAGCATTACGTGAGTTGCCAGACAAGAAACGTGAAATTCTACTGCTGTTTTACTTTATGGACATGAGCGATTCAGAAATTGCAGACCTGTTGAAATTGAACCGTTCTACTGTCTATCGGCATAGAACCAGTGGACTAGCCTTAATTAAAAAGTTTATGGAGGAATTTGAAGAATGAAAACACAATATCCTATGATTCCCTTTCCTCTCATTGTAAAGGCAACAGATGGCGATACCGAAGCGATTAACCAGATTCTACATCATTACAGAGGGTACATAACGAAGCGTTCCCTACGACTTATGAAAGATGAATATGGCAATCAAAGTATGGTCGTTGATGAAGTCTTACGTGGAAGAATGGAAACCAGACTGATTACAAAGATTTTGTCATTTGAAATTAAGTAATATCCTCTCTCCTTTCGTGGAAGCGTGCTAAACCATTCCACGCTTCCCGAACAGGGAGGTTTGTTATTCCACCAAAGCATATTGAGCTTTCAATGTGTTTTGATAGGCTAACGAGCCATTGTTCTTTGAAAACTGAATAAAAGTAATCGAATACGTTTCGATAAGAAAAGAGCCAACGGAACTAACCGCCATGACCTATCTTATAAAGATAGCGAGCGATTCATGTTAGTGATCCGAGAAGCAATCTTTAGCAGGATTGCCTGCAACGACATTCTTATCGTGATAATGATACTCCCATACAGTCAATAGTCCGAGCGTGATAAAACCGTCGCAGGCAATGAGTATGGCTACATGAGAACCATGCAGGGGTGGAACTCCCGTGAGCTTTGCTAAAGCTGTTCGATTGCTGGTAAAACAACTTTTATGAAATCCAAATAAGTGATTTGGAAAGGAGGATTTTATGAAGCAGACTGACATTCCTATTTGGGAACGTTATACCCTAACCATTGAAGAAGCGTCAAAATATTTTCGTATTGGCGAAAACAAGCTACGACGCTTGGCAGAGGAAAATAAAAATGCAAATTGGCTGATTATGAATGGCAATCGTATTCAGATTAAACGAAAACAATTTGAAAAAATTATAGATACATTGGACGCAATCTAGCGTCGCCAAAGGGTCTTGTATATGATAAAATAGTATTAAGTCGTATCAAGGCTCTTTCCATAAAGGAAAGGAGCAAATGCCATGTCAGAAAAAAGACGTGACAATAAAGGTCGAATCTTAAAGACTGGAGAGAGCCAACGAAAAGACGGAAGATACTTATACAAATATATAGATTCATTTGGAGAACCGCAATTTGTTTACTCGTGGAAACTTGTGGCTACAGACCGAGTACCAGCAGGAAAGCGTGATTGTATCTCACTTAGAGAGAAAATCGCAGAGTTACAGAAAGACATTCATGATGGTATTGATGTTGTAGGAAAGAAAATGACACTCTGCCAGCTTTACGCAAAACAGAACGCTCAAAGACCAAAGGTTAGAAAAAACACTGAAACTGGACGCAAATATCTTATGGATATTTTGAAGAAAGACAAGTTAGGTGTAAGAAGTATTGACAGTATTAAGCCATCAGACGCTAAAGAATGGGCTATTAGAATGAGTGAAAATGGTTATGCTTATCAAACCATCAATAACTACAAACGTTCTTTAAAGGCTTCATTCTATATTGCTATACAAGATGATTGTGTTCGGAAGAATCCATTTGACTTTCAACTGAAAGCAGTTCTTGATGATGATACTGTCCCTAAGACCGTACTAACAGAAGAACAGGAAGAAAAACTGTTAGCCTTTGCAAAAGCTGATAAAACCTACAGCAAAAATTATGATGAAATTCTGATACTCTTAAAAACAGGTCTTCGTATTTCAGAGTTTGGTGGTTTGACACTTCCAGATTTAGATTTTGAGAATCGTCTTGTCAATATAGACCATCAGCTATTGAGAGATACTGAAATTGGGTACTACATTGAAACACCAAAGACCAAAAGTGGCGAACGTCAAGTTCCTATGGTTGAAGAAGCCTATCAAGCATTTAAGCGAGTGTTAGCGAATCGAAAGAATGATAAGCGTGTTGAGATTGATGGATATAGTGATTTCCTCTTTCTTAATAGAAAGAACTATCCAAAAGTGGCAAGTGATTACAACGGCATGATGAAAGGTCTTGTTAAGAAATACAATAAGTATAACGAGGATAAATTGCCACACATCACTCCACATAGTTTGCGACATACATTCTGTACCAACTATGCAAATGCAGGAATGAATCCAAAGGCATTACAGTACATTATGGGACATGCTAATATAGCCATGACGCTGAACTATTACGCACATGCAACATTCGATTCTGCAATGGCAGAAATGAAACGCTTGAATAAAGAGAAGCAACAGGAGCGTCTTGTTGCTTAGTAGTACAAATGAATTTACTACTTATTTACCACTTCTGACAGCTAAGACATGAGGAAATATGCAAAGAAACGTGAAGTATCTTCCTACAGTAAAAATACTCGAAAGCACATAGAATAAGGCTTTACGAGCATTTAAGAAAATATAAAAAGATAATTAGAAATTTATACTTTGTTTAATGTAAAAAATAAGGGTCTTGAAAAAATTCAGAGAGGCATTACAATCTTACAAGATTTAGAGTATGTAGATGGTGCAAGATACTATGAAAACTATTTTGCAAGTCAGCTCTCAAATGAAGATTTGTAATATGTTCTCATTACATCGACTGATGAAAAATAAATGGGTTTGTAGATGGAGTGATAAATAGCAGTATCTAGGAGCTAGAGTTCCTATTTTCAGAAAAAATATATTACAAAAAAGTGGGGGCTCCCACTTTTTTTGTTAGACTGATTTCAATAGAATACTCTTTGAAATGTGAGAAAGGCCTGTTATGAAACTATTCTTAAGACATCATTTATTTAGAATACTGACCTTATCAAGGTTTTTGAGCTCAAGTGGAGCTTATATTTATAATCTGGTATTTATCGTTTATGCTGCGAGTCTACCCTTTAAAAATATAGCAGTATTTATGGCGAATATGATTACGATTTTACCTTTTCTATTTACTTTTTATGTTGGGATTAAGGCTGATCATACTCGGAATAAAGCAGGGACAATTATCTGGGTTGGTTGTGTACAAAGTCTGCTATTTCTTTTGATTGCTGGTGTGATTCATGACCAGAACTTCGTAACGTTTGCTTTTATCTGTATGGTTAATATCTGTTCGGATATTTTATCAGATTATACAGCAGGTCTTCGTATGCCGATTATCCAGCATAATATTTCGGAAGATAGGCTCTATGAAGCTTATTCCTTTACTCAGTTTGTTTCCTATTTATCAAATCTAGGAGGTCAAGCCTTAGGAGTGTGGTTACTCACAACCAGTCATCAAAATTTTTCTTTTGTTGCAATTGTGAATGCTGGTTTCTTTTTACTATCTTCTCTCATTTTGTTCAAAAATAGAAGAGAATTGACGCATTTGTCTGTAAGTGTAGAGGATAAGTCGATTAGTTTACTCCAACAAGTTAAGGCAATCTATGCGGACATGGATGATATATTTAGACAGAGAGAAAGTAAATCATTGTTTAAAATTATTCTTGTCATTTTGGTAATGAATACTTTGGGAGGAGCTGTTGGAGGTATTTATCACTTTTACTTATTAGACCATACTATCTATCATCTCAGCTATGCTCAAGCTCTATTTTTAATTGAATGTGTTAGTTTGGGAGGAGCTATTCTTGGTAGCCTAACTCCCCATGATTATTTTGGAAAATTGTCGTTTTCAAGTTTGCTATCGCTCAATGCAATTCTGTTTGTCTTACTTGCTACTGCTAATATTTTAGATTTTTCTCCTCTAGTAGGTGTTGTTTGCTTAGCCTTTGTCATGTATTTGATGTCGAAATCAATGCCTAAATTAGATACTCTGTTATTGTCTAATTTGAGTGCGGATGTATTAGCTAGAAGTAATAATCTCTTGAGTATGATTTTTTCCCTAACATTACCCTTGGGGATGTCTGTATTTTCCTTCTTAGCTTTGCAAGATATTAGGCTGTGTTGGTGGGTGTTTTTGGTAGTGAGTGTGATAGGGTTGATTTTATCACTAGAAAAAAGAAGTTTTTCGGGTAAAAAATTTTAACCTAGGAAAATCAGGCTTACTAGAAGGCCTTCCAGATTTGATTCGTGTGACGACTGTGACCTTGATTTCCCTTGTTGGGGAAACAGCTATGGCCGGTGCGGTTGGAGCTGGCGGTATTGGTAACGTAGCCATCGCTTATGGATTTAACCGTTACAATCACGATAAAACTATCTTGGCAACCATCATTATCATTTTGATTATCTTTAAATTCATACTCAATGAAAATCAAAGAGCAAAGTAGGAAACTAGCCGCAGG
>NZ_VMNC01000061.1:0-5966 GCF_013277505.1 Streptococcus sp. k-378
CATCCATACTCTTCTTAGCCAATACTCGCAAGTTAGCCAAATAATAATAACTACCATAGTAGCCAAAAACCATAGCTAATTAGGCTACACCGCAGTCCATCTGATCCACCTTCGGACGATAGTTACGTTTCCCAAATTTCATCTTCATCTCCTTTTGCCTAATACTCAATGAAAATCAAAGAGCAAACTAGGAAGCTAGCCGCAGGCTGCTCAAAACAGTGTGTTGAGGTTGCAGATGGAAACTGACGTGGTTTGAAGAGATTTTCGAAGAGTATTAGAATGACTTTCTCTTGATTTGCTTAATAAAGTAGAAGATAAATCCTGCTACCATATAGGCAACAAAGATAATCAGACACCACTTGAATACGACATCCCAACCCTTGTTCACATTTAAAAAGAAGTAAGGGAAAGGATTATCCTTGGCATTTGGAATATTGAGTTTTAGAACCAAGCCATTAAAAAGAGCAAACATCATATACAGCAAGGGTAAAATGGTCCACACTGCTGGATCCCAAATCTTATATTGACCCTGTTTGTCAAAAAAGAGGGTATCCGCTAAAAACCAGATGGGAACGATATAGTGGCAAAGGAAATTTTCTAGGGTATAGAAATTAGTCGCAATGGGCGCCAAGAGGAAATGGTAAATCACACAGGTAATCATGATACTCATGGTGACCCCACCTTTTAAGCGCAAGAGACTTGGCCTTTGCCAATTTTCACCTACACGGCTCATAACCTTTAGAAGATAAAGGGTAAAAATAGTTACCAAGAGGTTGGACAGAACCGTGTAATAGAGAAGCATCCCAAAACCACCATGCTTAGTAATTTCAAGATAAACTCCCGTAAAAGCCGCTAGAAACAAAAAGATACGGCTATAAAATACAAATTTATAGTGTTTTGACATGCTTAAATCTTCCTCACAAACTCTGATTTGAGTTTCATGGCACCAAAACCATCAATCTTACAGTCGATATTGTGGTCGCCTTCTACGATGCGGATATTTTTCACGCGCGTCCCTTGTTTCAAATCTTTTGGCGCACCTTTTACTTTCAAGTCCTTGATGAGAGTTACTGTATCACCATCAGCCAATTTATTTCCGTTGGCATCGATAGCGACAAGACCTTCTTCTGCTTCTGCAACTTCAGCAGGATTCCACTCATGAGCACACTCTGGGCAAACCAGTAGGGCACCGTCTTCGTAGACATACTCTGAGTTACATTTTGGACAATTTGGTAAATTGTTCATAGTTTCTCCTTATCATCATTCACTATTCTTTGAAAATCAAAATTTCTCGAACAGCAACTATTATACCCTAAAATCAGCATTTTGACAAATTTAGAAAAAAACCGATATCCATCTATCGGCTTTTCTACATTTACATTCTTTTTTCAGCTTCTGATTTGATTTTTTCAACTACTTCTTGAATGTTCAAGCCAGTTGTATCAAGATAGACAGCGTCCTCTGCTTGTTTAAGAGGAGAAGTCTCCCGATGACTATCCTTATAGTCACGCGCAGCAATTTCCTTTTTTAGGGTTTCAAGGTCTGTTTCAATTCCCTTGGCAATATTTTCCTTGTAACGGCGCCCTGCTCTCTCATCAACAGAAGCTACTAGGAAAATTTTCAATTCTGCTTGTGGCAATACAACAGTTCCAATATCGCGACCATCCATGACAATCCCACCTTGCTGGGCAATTTCTTGTTGGAGAGAAACTAGTTTCTCACGCACTTGAGGAATTGCTGCAATAGCAGAAACATGATTGGTCACTTCATTTTCACGGATAGGATGGGTAATATCCACATCTCCTACAAAAACAAGCTGGTCTCCAGTTTCTGAACGTCCAAAGCTGATTGGATGCTGGTCCAACAAGGTTAGAAGGGCTTCGACTTCTTCAACTCCTAATTGGTTCTTAAGAGCCATATAGGTCGCTGCACGATACATAGCTCCTGTATCAAGGTAGGTGAATCCAAAATCCTTAGCAATAATCTTTGCGACCGTACTCTTACCGCTGGAAGCAGGACCATCAATAGCAATTTGAATTGTTTTCATATCGGCTCCTATTTTATTTTTATAACATCACCTGGATTAGCAAACCAAGATCCTGTAGCCATGTGCCCAGGATTCAAGGCCTCTAACTGAGCAATGGAGATTCCTGCACGAGCGGCAATAGCTGCTTCCCCTTCTCCTGCGAGAACTTTAATCGTTCCTTCAGGATTAGCAGCTTCTTCTGAACTACTAGAAGTAGATTCTGGCTCTGAACTCTGCTCAGGCTGAGAACTGCTTGAAGATGAGACTTGTACTACACTTGCATCAGAATCATGAAAGTCTTTTAAGGCTGCTGTGCGATTACTCCCCCCCGATGATAGATAGATGAGAACGATGACCATCACCACCACAATTACAAAGAAAATACTAGCTAGGATCGTCAAAATACGATTAGCCATCCTATCAGCCCCTCCGTGGTTTCGATGCCGACGCTCTGCTCTTGCTTCTTCTTGATCATAAATATCTTCTTGCCACGGTTCTTTTGCCATACCTTACTCCTTGTTTTTTTTTACTTTTCTTATTACAATATAAATATGAACATGAAAATCACACTTATACCTGAACGATGCATCGCCTGTGGGCTTTGCCAAACTTATTCTGACTTATTTGATTACCACGATAATGGAATCGTGCGTTTTTACGATAATCCTGACCAACTGGAAAAAGAAATTTCTCCTAGTCAGGATGTCTTAGAGGCTGTTAGAAACTGTCCGACACGTGCCTTGATTAAAAATCAACACTAATCTCTCATAGTAAATTGACAAGAACGTTTCACTCTTTCTAGTTTAGCATATTTCCATGTAAAATTATAGTCTTTTCACTTTATTTTTTTCTGTAAAATCAGGAAGATCACTTTTTTCTTTAACGAGATAAAGTGGTCTTTTTTTAGTCTCCAGATAAATCTTACTGCAACTTATAATCTAAATTCCTCAATGAGAATAGACTTCTACCATTCTATTTCCTTTACCCTTTTTACAAATTCATTCCACTCTCGTCTACAATCTTTAGATAGGCATATATCCGTATAATTGAACGATAAATCTTTAATATTCTTCCACCAATCAAAAGAATTTCCCGCTTCTTCTGTTTCTATTCTTTTGTTAACTACTTCAACAATTGTATTATCTATCTCTTCCTTGTCATCTAAACTTAGAAATCTCCATTCAATTCCATTTGTATAAATTACTTTTTTATACCATAAAAGGTCTCCAATAAGTTGTCCCATCTCTCCAGTTATATGTTCAAAACTGTTCGATATGGTTGATTTGATTTTTTCCTCTGTAATTAAACTATAATTTAAATTCTTAACTTCCACGCATCCTCGAAGTTCCTTCCATTCTTCAATTTTTATACTTTTCCTAGATTTGTTTTCATAAGTCTTATCTAAAATAACTATATCAGGAAAATTACTTAGACCATAATAAATTTGTCCCAAACCCCTTCTTTGTCTTCCGAAGACATATCTTTTTGATAAACTATCTTTTAAAGTTGGCTTAATTATATCAGCAACTAAAGGATACAGTTCAACCTCTACATAATTTTGTTTCTTTATTAGCCCGATTTCTTCAGTATAATCCTCTTTACTTAGCATAAAATAACCCTCCTGAATGTTTTATTTATTAAGTTATCGTCTTTGCAGTAAATTTATTCCACATAGTTCATTTATATCATGTCAAATCCCTAATTTTTTTAAAAATCACTCAAGTTCCAGACCAAAAGAATTATAATTACAAAAAAGTGACTGCGCCAGATAATTCCTACTTTTTCATGATCTATGATAACTTTTTTCTTTGATAAGATAAAGTGGTCTTTTTTTAGTCTCCAGATAAATCTTACTGATATACTTGCCGAGAATCCCAATGGTCAAGAGTTGAATGCCTCCAAGAAAGAGAATGACAGCCATCAGAGAGGTCCAACCCGATGTCGGATTGCCCAAAATAAGGGTCCGAACCACGACAAAAAAGGTCATTAGTAGAGAAATAAAACAAGATAGGAGGCCAGCTACGAAGGCGATAATCAAGGGAAAATCTGAAAAATTCACGATTCCTTCAATAGAGTAGAAAAAGAGTTGCCTAAAACTCCAACTGGTCTTGCCAACCCGCCTTTCGACATTTGGATAGTCCAAATAGTGGGTTTTAAAGCCGACCCAGGCAAAAAGTCCCTTAGAAAAACGATTGGACTCGGTCAAGCTTAAAATGGCATCAACCACAGACCTTCTCATCATGCGAAAATCACGGACACCTGACGGCAAGGCTACTGGACTAATTTTTTTCATGAAGCCATAAAAGAGATCAGCACAAAAACTGCGAAAGAAGGGTTCTCCCTCCCGACTAGTTCTCCGTGTTCCTACACAGTCTAAATCTGCATTCTGGTCTAGTAAGTTTTTCATCTCAAGCAACATACCAGGAGGATCCTGGAGGTCTGCATCCATTACCACCACCAGATCTCCTGTCGCATATTGCAAGCCTGCATACAGAGCTGCTTCTTTGCCAAAATTTCGCGAGAAAGAAATATAATGCACTGCCGGATTTTGTTCCCGATAGGCCTTTAAGAGTTCCAAGGTCCCATCACTTGATCCATCATCGACAAAGACATACTCGATTTCTGTTTCCAAGTCAGGAATCAGAGCTTCCAGAGCATGATAAAAAAGAGGAAGTACTTCCTCTTCGTTTAAACAGGGGACAATGATTGATATCACCATCTTAGTCTTCGAATCCATTTGGATGCTTGCTTTGCCAACGCCATGCATCTTCACACATTTGGGTGATGCCTAATTCTGCTTCCCAGCCCAGTTCTGCTTTGGCTTTTGCAGGATCTGAATAGCAGGCTGCGATATCCCCTGGGCGACGGTCTACGATGCGGTAAGGAATTGGACGTCCCACTGCTTTTTCCATATTTTGGATAATTTCAAGAACTGAGTAGCCTTTACCTGTTCCAAGGTTATAAACGTTTAGGCCTGAACCTTTTTGGATTTTTTTCAGAGCTGCAACGTGACCTTTAGCCAAGTCAACAACGTGGATATAGTCACGAACACCAGTTCCATCTTCGGTATCGTAATCGTCTCCAAACACTTGCACTTGCTCTAATTTCCCAACAGCTACTTGAGTCACATATGGCAAGAGGTTGTTTGGAATACCGTTTGGATTTTCCCCCAAATCACCACTCTCATGGGCTCCGATTGGGTTAAAATAACGAAGCAAGACCACATTCCATTCTGAATCTGCCTTGTAGATATCGGTCAAAATTTCCTCTAGCATGAGCTTGGTACGACCGTATGGGTTGGTCACTGAAAGTGGGAAATCTTCCAAGATGGGCACTGTGTGCGGATCCCCGTAAACTGTCGCAGAAGAACTGAAAATGATGTTTTTACAGTTGGCTTCTTCCATAGCTTTCAAAAGGCTAAGAGTTCCAGCGATATTGTTGTCATAGTAGGCAAGAGGAATACGAGTAGATTCTCCAACAGCCTTCAAGCCAGCAAAGTGAATGACCCCTGTTGGTTCTTCTTGTTTGAAAATGTCACGAAGAGTATCTATATCACGGATATCTGCCTCATAGAAAGGTACTTCAACTCCTGTAATTCTCTCAACAACTTCTAAACTTTTGCGATTGCTGTTGACAAGGTTATCCACCACAACAACCTGATGACCTGCTTGGATTAACTCAATAACAGTGTGGGTTCCGATAAAACCTGCTCCACCCGTTAGCAAAATCTTTTCTTGCATCTTAATTCCTCGATTCTCGGATTATTTTTTCTTATTTTACCATTTTTGATAGGGAATGTCATTTGCCATCCTAGAGGGTAAGATAAAATTTCAGTAAAATGCTTATACTCTTCGAAAATCTCTTCAAACAACGTCAGCTTCGCCTTGCCATGGGTATGGTTACTGACTTCGTCAGTTCCATCCACAACCTCAAAACAGTG
>NZ_VMNC01000062.1:0-3830 GCF_013277505.1 Streptococcus sp. k-378
GACAGAAACCGTAGAGAAAAAATCTGGTAATAATAGTACTGATACTAGCAACAGTGGCAACACCAACAATGGAGCTACTACCAACCCTGCTGGCAGCAATAGCAACAGTGTGACACCAGATAACAGAGGCAATACTCCAGCCCCTGGTGTGACAACTGACAATAGTAGCAATACGACCCTTACTACTCCATCGTCTACTGTTGGACAGGCACAAGCAAGCACTTCGACTCAAGAAACGCCAGTTTCTACAAGCACTCCAAACAATTCAGGAACTACAGTGACTCCTAACGAGACTCGTCCTGTTGACAAGTCTGAGCTTGCTCGATTGGTTGAAGGATTGGAAAGTCGTTTGAAAGATTTGGATGATATAGATAGTACAACGCTTGAGTCAGCTAAAGCTCTTCTTACAGAGATTAAACAAGCTCTTAATGACGAAAGTTTGACAGAGTCCGATTTGCGTGATATTGTTAGAAGAGTGAGAGAGGTAATAGACTCCTTAAAAGGTGTGAAAGAAGACCAGCAAAATCAAGAAAAAGATCAGATGAAAGACGATAGTCAGACAACTACTGAATTTTCATATGTAGTAATGATTGGCAGTCTACTTGCCCTTCTTGGGCTCCTTCTCTTCCTCATCGCGCGTCGTAAGAAAGAGTCAGAACTCAAGAAATTGGTCAAGGAACTAAGCAAGCTTGAAGCAGAATTGGATTCTACAAATGTGGATACGAAAGTTCTCGACCAAGCACGAGAAGCTCTCGCTCAAGCAGTTGCTTTCCTAGCCAATGAGAAAGAGTCTGACCACACAGAAGACGAGTTGATTGAGAAACTCAAAGCGATTCTTGCTCAGCTAAGATAAGCGACATGTTGAAATATCGCAGGTGACCATAGAAGTTACTACATTGCTGGATAATGACGATAGGAAAAGTTAGTCGCAAACCTGTAGTGGGAATATACCAGCTTCTAGTGGGGAAGTGGTTCTGGGAACAGGACACCGTCTTTTAAATGTGAATGCTTCCTCCTCTAGTACAAGTAGAAGTCTTTGATGGTAGAGTAAGATAAAGAAGAAACACGAAACAAGTAAGATAGTTCATGAAATGGAACTGAAAATTGCTGGTGTGGACTCTTGAAGGAAGTAATGGATAGAAAGAAGTTGAAAAGCGTCTTTCTATCCATCTTTCTTTAGGAGTTGATGTAAGCGCTCTCTATCACTTGGTTTTGTCAGATGATTGTGCTCTCCATAACCAACCATACGTATATCATATATAGTAGATTGAAATAAGATATGAACAAAGAGATTGAGAAAGTCAAATTAATTTCTAGAAATATTTTAGAATCCGTAGCCTACTATTCTAGGCTCAATATACTACACTTAAAAAATATTTCTATTGATTAATAGGGATTATTGTGGTATAATCTAGGTAGATTAGAAGTCATCAAAGGTGCAGCAATGTATAACTAGGTGACCTTTTTTCATACAGTGGAGACTGTTAGAATGAATGTTGCCATATTTGAATTAACAAATTTCAAGGAATATATTCCTTGAAATATTGATATAGTTGATAAAATACGATTAGTTTATAATCCTGTGTTAGCACCTACTACGTTAAAAATGGCGATTGAACCTGCACTGACAGAAGAAGAATTGTATCAACATATGAAAGATAAATCTCATTGGGATTTTTCATATAATGTTGACGATGAATTTTATAAAAAGGATTGCGTAGATTTATGGTAAATTGGTTAATCGTCAGTATATTTTAGCTAAGTAAGCCTATTTATTTGATAGTTACCTTAGAAATTTCCTTCAAGAAATATTGGAGAGAATTGAAGTCTTTTTGAAAAAGAGTACCGCTGATACTCTGACGCTTGGATACCAAAAAACTATTTATATTTTTGAAGACGATGATTTATATTTTTCTGAACAATCTAAATACTGCAAGGATAACCCTAAACGTCAGGATACTGTCTTGAAAACAAAGTATCATTTATCGCGGTTTATTTTTGAAAAACAAGATGATTCCATAGTAAAGAATCAGATTAGACAATATGGTGTTGTGTTGCCTTGGACTGTTTTTCGTTTAATGACATTTGGAAATATATCATCATTTCTTATCGCCTTACAACCAGGTTATCGAAATAAGGTTGCTGCTTATATTAGTTTGCTCTTGTATAAGGATGATAAAATTCCAGCTAAAATCTTATTGTCCTGGTGTAATGCACTTCGATATCTTAGAAATATATGCTCATATAATGGCAGATTATATGAACGCTTACACCATACCTTACCTGCTCTTCATCATTCTGATAAGGAGTTATTGGAGACAAACTCAGAGAATGATGATAAGACATTATTTATTTATTTATTTTATAGCAATGAGACATCTTATTTTGTCCATGTCCCTAGAAACCCAGAATTTTTGGAATAAAAAATACAAAATTTACTAGAAGAAGGAAGTAGAGAACAAGTTGATTTGAGACACTACGGTCTTCCAGAGGACTGGGTGAACTTATTGACAATTAAGAATAGGATAATCTCTTAGATAGATAATTATTGGAAAGAATAAGATAGTATGGAGGTCTAGTATAAAACAAAATAAAGGGCACAAAACTTTTTTATTCTGTGTTGTGCCTTGAGTGAAACAAAAGGAATAAATTATAACAATGAAAAAAGTTGCCATTATTGGAGCAGGAATTGTGGGGACAACAGCTGCCTACTACCTCTCGAAAGAAAGTGACCTAGAGGTAGCCGTCTTTGACCATGGACAAGGTCAGGCTACCAAGGCTGCAGCAGGAATTATCAGTCCTTGGTTTTCCAAACGCCGCAATAAAGCTTGGTACAAAATGGCGCGCTTGGGGGCTGATTTTTATGTGGATTTATTAGCTGATTTAGAGAAATCAGGGCAAGAAATCGACTTTTACCATCGTTCGGGAGTCTTTCTCCTGAAAAAGGATGAATCCAATTTGGAAGAACTCTATGAATTAGCCCTCCAGCGCAGAGAAGAATCTCCCTTGATAGGGCAATTAGCCATTCTGGACCAAGCATCATCTAATGAATTATTCCCTGGTTTGCAGGGATTTGACCGTCTGCTCTATGCTTCTGGTGGAGCGAGAGTAGATGGCCAACTTTTAGTGACTCGTTTGCTGGAATCCAGTCATGTCAAGCTGGTCAAAGAAAAAGTGACTCTGACACCGTTAGCATCAGGCTACCAGATTGGTGAAGAGGAGTTTGAGCAGGTTATTTTGGCGACGGGAGCTTGGTTGGGGGATATGTTAGAACCCTTGGGTTATGCTGTGGATGTCTGTCCTCAGAAAGGACAGCTCCGAGATTATCAGCTGGCCCAAGACATGGAATTTTACCCTGTTGTCATGCCAGAAGGGGAATGGGATTTGATTCCTTTTGCAGGTGGCAAATTGTCCCTAGGTGCTACCCATGAAAATGATATGGGATTTGATTTGACGGTAGATGAAATCTTGCTCCAGCAAATGGAGGAGGCAGCCTTACCTCACTATCCAGTTTTAGCTAGAGCGACTTCAAGGGCTGAGCGTGTGGGAATCCGTGCCTATACTAGTGATTTCTCTCCTTTCTTTGGGCCAGTGCCAGAATTGGCAGGTGTTTACGCTGCTAGTGGACTAGGTTCATCAGGCCTCACAACTGGTCCTATTATTGGTTACCACCTAGCTCAATTGGTCAAAGGCAAGGAGTTGACTTTGAACCCTGAAAACTACCCAATTGAAAACTATGTCAAACCGGTAAAAAGCGAATAATACTCAATGAAAATCAAAAAACAAACTAGGAAACTAGCAGCGGGCTGCTCAAAGCACTGCTTTGAGGT
>NZ_VMNC01000063.1:0-3562 GCF_013277505.1 Streptococcus sp. k-378
TTTCTTGGCTTTGTCTTTTATTTTCTGCCCTTCGTTCAGCTGTTTCCATTTTTCTACAGCATCTTTTACTACTGTTCTATAATCACTAGTAGAAGCTCCAGAATCAATCTTATCCTTAATTTTGTTCAATTTTTCTTGATAATCAGCCTTGGTAGCAGGAGTGGACCATTTTGTGTCTTCTTCTTTTTGTTGGGTTAATTTAGCATAAACTTTTTGAGATAAGTCCTTGGCTACTTCGCTAGTATCCTGAGTAACTGAAAACCCTGTTCCAACAATTGGTAAAGCATAATGTTTCCAAGGTACTTGATATCCCATACCTAATCTTAAATTATCAGAAGCAGCAATTCTTACAGTATATTCTGTGGCATCTTTAGGTAACACTATATTTTTACTAGTAAAAGTACCTGTTCCAGTTCCTTGATTATTTTTGTACCCTACCAATTTTTGATTAAGACTCTCTGTTGAAGGGGACGGATTTCTTGAGACAGTAAACGTAACCCCATCATTAGCATCGACTGAGACTACCTTCTTATTCATATCATCAATATGTTTATCAGGACGAAACTCTTCCTGATAGATAGTTCTCATACTCCCATCTTTAAGTTTTGCAATCACCTCAACTTTATATCCCGCTTTATAACCATCAATATCTCCTGTAAAACCTGTTTTAAAAGAAATATTAACTCCTGTTCCTGTAGATGAAGAATAGGCTTTATAAGTTTTTTCTATCCCATTAAAGCCTTTTAGCCCTTTAGAAATTTGTTGCGCTTCTCCATGCCCTCCATTTTTATCTATATCCTTAAAATCACTTTTATCAAATGTTTCTTCATCTCTAGTCGCATATGTTCTAACTTGAGAAAGAAGTAGTATATACTCGTGAGAACGATCAAACGAATTTTCCTCGACATGTGCTGTATACAATTGTACATTTCTCGTAACATTCACAGTTTCAATAGGAAAGACCCCGTCAGCTGTCTTTCTTGCAACAGCAATTTTTCCTTCTTTGCCCTCTGCTGAAACTGCCTTCCAACCTCCAAATTCAGTAAGTTCACCCACTTCACCTTTAGCTATATTTTTGGTAGCACCAACTTCGTCTATCTTACCAAGTTTTTTCTCATTCTCTACTGTTGCAGGCAATTCTTTTAACTTCGTTGCTAATTCATCTACACTTGCATCATCCCCGGGAGCATCATAAGTCTGATTTGCAGCTAGATCTTCATCGGTTGCAGTCGCTGGTGGGGCAGGTGCATCACGTCTTTTACGTACTTTTGGCTTGCTGCTTGCTTCTTCTGATCTTGTACCTTCACCTTCAGATTTTGGAGAGCTAGAGTCCCCACTCACAGAGTCTTCATCCGATTGAGTCTTTGTTGTAGTTTCGCTTCTTTCAGATGAGTTGGCTTCTTCCTCTTTGGCCCCTGGATGACTCTCTTGCTTGCCTTCATCCCCTGCTTCAGTATTGGTTGCAGATCCTTGTTTCTTTGCAGCAGGAGCAGCGTAGGTTAGCTGTGGATCCTCTGATTTTTTCTCTGTTTCCGAATCCTTATCAGCTGCCACCTCCTCATTTAACTGTACGGCCTGCGCTTCCTTAGCAGATACCGCTCCACTTCCCATAAAGAGATAGAGTGCCGCCACGGCTACCGAGGCCGCTCCAAAACTAACCTTCCGAATCGAAAACCGCAAGCGTTTTTCTCTATCGTCCTTCTCACTATAAAACATATTAGATGTTCCCCTTTTTAGTTTAAATTTTTTCAAGTGAAATCACTGAGTCCATAACTGTAACACAATGCAAAGGTTTGCCTTGTGAATCAAAAATGCACTCAATCATTCAACCTGATATGACTAAACTATTATACCTTAAATTACTTTAAAAAGATAATCATTTGACTTCTTTATCTCACTTAGTATCAAGAAAAAGACAGCCTATCCATATATATATATATGGATAGGCTGTACAAAGCTATTCTATCAAGCTTCCTGACGATTCTGTCTTGAGAAACATATACAAATCAAGGTTTTATTACAATTTGATAACATTTTAGTTACGGTTTGTTTCGAAGTAATTTCCCCCTGATGTTAAGCACATCAAATGCTAATTGATAAAAACAAATCCTAGCATTGTATCATTAAAAAGCCGCTCTTCTGTAGTAGACACGCCATACCCTCTTTTTAATCATTTATGGATAAAACTAAATCATAGGCCAGTTTATAGATTCTAACCCCTTGCTTAGGGATTCTTATAGATTAGATTATTAGCTAGCCAGCTCCAGTTTTTCTAAAATCACTACTTCTCTTAGGCTTACTTGATTTACAAATGACCTAACTAGCTAACTCCGAAATCACTGTATTTTATCGAACCCTATCTAGGAGATAGAGAGTTACAAAAAACTCCAACCATGGCTTGCGAACCTTGTCTTTGCTGGTTTCTCTGTATTTTTTAGGGCTTATTTGTATTTTTTCAATAGCTCCTCAAACTCAGCGACGGTTATGCCCAACTGCTGGCTAGCAACCTCAGAAGTCAGAAGACCTTGGCGGACTAGATTTACTAAACCTACTTTTAATCCCTGTTCAAGCCCCTCTGCACGACCTCTCTCCAACCCTTTTTCTTCAGCTTGTTCCAAGGCATAGTCCTGTGCTAATAAGGCTTGTTCTTCTCGCATACGTAGTTGACTAAACATCTCCCTGTCCTCCTCAGACCAGCTCTTGTAATCTAGCAGTTGGTCTGCTTGGCTGATGGCTCGCTCAGGTTCTTGGGTAAAGGGTTTATTCCCGAAAAACTCCAACCATGGCTTGCGAACCTCGTCTTTGCTGGTTTCTCTGTATTTTTTTAGTTCCAAGAATGCCATCTTAACCAGATGGTTTTCCTGTCCATTGTTTGTAATTGTTAAAACCTCACCTGTCCTATCCTCTCGCATGCTAAAACTATGAAAAGCCAAGTCATCTGAGAAGTAGTTACTATCCACAATTGCGATAGCGTATACTGGTGAGATGTGTTTATAACTCTGATGAGTATCACCTTCTCGTTGACGAATTTTTTCAAGATTTTGATTGACCTAACTGCAAAGGTAAGCCCATAAACGATTGATGAAAAAATTATGATGATGAACCTGAATTTCGATGATAACTTGCGTACCATTATCCAACTCCGCCAAAACATCTATACTGGTATAGAAATCTTGCGCCGAATAGGGCATGGAAGGCAAGACGTGAATGTTACTTCCCTCCAAAATGGTCACATTTTTGGCTGGTAAATCCAGCATATCGCGAATAAATTGACAAGTGATTTCCGGATTGCTAAAAATCTTCTTAGCAACCAAATCATTGGTCGGGCTAATGCCCGGATGACGTACAGTCATATTGCTTCTCCTTTCATTATAGCACATTTTTTAATCTAGATTTGATTATTCTATTTATTTATTCGAAAAAGAGAGGAAAATACAGTCAAGATATGGTCACAAATTTAAAATTTTATAGTGAAATGAAAAAATAAGAACAGGGCAAATCTATCAGGACAGTCAAATCTATTTCTAACAATGTTTTAAAAGTAGAGGTGTACTATTCTAGT
>NZ_VMNC01000064.1:0-1129 GCF_013277505.1 Streptococcus sp. k-378
ATCGATTTGACTGTCCTGAACGATTTGTCCTGTTATTATTTCATTTTATTATAGTGGATTAAATTAAAAAAGTATACCCCAATTATTCACCCCTAATCTAAAAACCCTCCAGAATCCTTGCCTTAGCTTAGATCCTGGATGGTTTCTTTTTTCACCCAATGGGTGTTTTTTACTAGACAAAAAAGAGTTTCCCCTTTATGGTATAAGTGTAGAAAAAAACACAAAAAGAAAGGAAACTCACATGAACAGTTTACCAAATCATCACTTCCAAAACAAGTCTTTTTACCAACTATCTTTCGATGGAGGTCATTTAACCCAGTATGGTGGTCTTATCTTTTTTCAGGAACTTTTTTCCCAGTTGAAACTAAAAGAGCGGATTTCTAAGTATTTAGTAACGAATGACCAACGCCGCTACTGTCGTTATTCGGATTCAGATATCCTTGTCCAGTTCCTCTTTCAACTGTTAACAGGCTATGGAACGGACTATGCTTGTAAAGAATTGTCAGCTGATGCCTACTTTCCAAAATTGTTGGAAGGAGGGCAGCTTGCTTCACAGCCAACCTTATCCCGTTTTCTTTCCAGAACTGACGAGGAAACAGTCCATAGTTTGCGATGCCTCAACCTTGAATTGGTCGAATTCTTTTTACAGTTTCACCAGCTAAACCAACTCATTGTAGATATCGATTCTACCCATTTCACAGCTTATGGCAAGCAAGAAGGTGTTGCTTATAACGCCCACTATCGTGCTCATGGCTATCATCCTCTTTATGCTTTCGAGGGGAAGACAGGTTATTGTTTCAATGCCCAGCTTCGTCCTGGTAATCGTTATTGTTCTGAAGAGTCAGACAGCTTTATCACACCTGTTTTAGAACGGTTTAATCAACTTCTCTTTCGAATGGATAGTGGCTTTGCGACCCCAAAATTATACGATTTAATTGAAAAAACAGGGCAATACTACCTCATAAAACTCAAGAAAAATACTGTTCTGAGCCGTCTTGGAGACCTTTCCCTCCCTTGCCCACAGGATGAGGACTTAACCATCTTGCCCCACTCCGCCTACTCAGAAACTCTCTATCAAGCAGGATCTTGGTCGCACAAGCGTCGTGTCTGCCAGTTCTCTGAACGAAAA
>NZ_VMNC01000065.1:0-669 GCF_013277505.1 Streptococcus sp. k-378
CCAGTTCTCTGAACGAAAAGAAGGAAACTTGTTCTACGATGTTATTTCTCTCGTTACAAATATGACGAGTGGAACAAGCCAAGACCAGTTTCAGCTTTATCGTGGACGTGGTCAAGCCGAGAATTTCATCAAGGAGATGAAGGAGGGATTTTTTGGCGATAAAACGGATAGTTCAACCTTAATCAAAAACGAAGTTCGTATGATGATGAGCTGTATCGCCTACAATCTCTATCTTTTTCTCAAACATCTAGCTGGAGGTGACTTCCAAACTTTAACAATCAAACGCTTCCGCCATCTTTTTCTTCACGTGGTAGGAAAATGTGTTCGAACAGGACGCAAGCAGCTCCTCAAATTGTCTAGTCTCTATGCCTATTCCGAATTGTTTTCAGCACTTTATTCTAGGATTAGAAAAGTCAACCTAAATCTTACTGTTCCTTATGAACCACCTAGAAGAAAAGCGTCGTTAATGATGCATTAAAGAACAGTCGAGATGAAAAAATCGTGTGACGCACCAAGGGAGGAGTCTGCCCTTTTGAGGAAATCTAGCGAGGAAAAACGATACTGGAACAGCAGAAAGTAAAACTGACCTCATAAGGAGGAAGAAAGTGGCTCATGAGGTCAGGGGTTTGGTAAGTTACATCTAGTTGAGAGAGGTATGAATGATTTGGG
>NZ_VMNC01000066.1:0-4706 GCF_013277505.1 Streptococcus sp. k-378
AATCATGGGAAATCTCATCTTGAGGTGGGTTTCACACTTAGATGCTTTCAGCGTTTATCCCTTCCCTACATAGCTACCCAGCGATGCCTTTGGCAAGACAACTGGTACACCAGCGGTAAGTCCACTCTGGTCCTCTCGTACTAGGAGCAGATCCTCTCAAATTTCCTACGCCCGCGACGGATAGGGACCGAACTGTCTCACGACGTTCTGAACCCAGCTCGCGTGCCGCTTTAATGGGCGAACAGCCCAACCCTTGGGACCGACTACAGCCCCAGGATGCGACGAGCCGACATCGAGGTGCCAAACCTCCCCGTCGATGTGAACTCTTGGGGGAGATAAGCCTGTTATCCCCAGGGTAGCTTTTATCCGTTGAGCGATGGCCCTTCCATACGGAACCACCGGATCACTAAGCCCGACTTTCGTCCCTGCTCGAGTTGTAGCTCTCGCAGTCAAGCTCCCTTATACCTTTACACTCTGCGAATGATTTCCAACCATTCTGAGGGAACCTTTGGGCGCCTCCGTTACCTTTTAGGAGGCGACCGCCCCAGTCAAACTGCCCGTCAGACACTGTCTCCGATAGGGATCACCTATCTGGGTTAGAGTGGCCATAACACAAGGGTAGTATCCCAACAGCGTCTCCTTCGAAACTGGCGTCCCGATCTCGTAGACTCCTACCTATCCTGTACATGTGGTACAGACACTCAATATCAAACTGCAGTAAAGCTCCATGGGGTCTTTCCGTCCTGTCGCGGGTAACCTGCATCTTCACAGGTACTAAAATTTCACCGAGTCTCTCGTTGAGACAGTGCCCAAATCATTACGCCTTTCGTGCGGGTCGGAACTTACCCGACAAGGAATTTCGCTACCTTAGGACCGTTATAGTTACGGCCGCCGTTTACTGGGGCTTCAATTCATACCTTCGCTTACGCTAAGCACTCCTCTTAACCTTCCAGCACCGGGCAGGCGTCACCCCCTATACATCATCTTACGATTTAGCAGAGAGCTGTGTTTTTGATAAACAGTTGCTTGGGCCTATTCACTGCGGCTGACTTAAAGTCAGCACCCCTTCTCCCGAAGTTACGGGGTCATTTTGCCGAGTTCCTTAACGAGAGTTCTCTCGCTCACCTGAGGCTACTCGCCTCGACTACCTGTGTCGGTTTGCGGTACGGGTAGAGTATGTTTAAACGCTAGAAGCTTTTCTTGGCAGTGTGACGTCACTAACTTCGCTACTAAACTTCGCTCCCCATCACAGCTCAATGTTATAGAACTAAGCATTTAACTCAATTCACACCTCACTGCTTAGACAGACTCTTCCAATCGTCTGCTTTAGTTAGCCTACTGCGTCCCTCCATCACTACATACTCTAGTACAGGAATATCAACCTGTTGTCCATCGGATACACCTTTCGGTCTCTCCTTAGGTCCCGACTAACCCAGGGCGGACGAGCCTTCCCCTGGAAACCTTAGTCTTACGGTGGACAGGATTCTCACCTGTCTTTCGCTACTCATACCGGCATTCTCACTTCTATGCGTTCCAGCACTCCTCACGGTATACCTTCATCACACATAGAACGCTCTCCTACCATACCTATAAAGGTATCCACAGCTTCGGTAAATTGTTTTAGCCCCGGTACATTTTCGGCGCAGGGTCACTCGACTAGTGAGCTATTACGCACTCTTTGAATGAATAGCTGCTTCTAAGCTAACATCCTAGTTGTCTGTGCAACCCCACATCCTTTTCCACTTAACAATTATTTTGGGACCTTAGCTGGTGGTCTGGGCTGTTTCCCTTTCGACTACGGATCTTAGCACTCGCAGTCTGACTGCCGACCATAATTCATTGGCATTCGGAGTTTATCTGAGATTGGTAATCCGGGATGGACCCCTCACCCAAACAGTGCTCTACCTCCAAGAATCTTTATGTCGACGCTAGCCCTAAAGCTATTTCGGAGAGAACCAGCTATCTCCAAGTTCGTTTGGAATTTCTCCGCTACCCACAAGTCATCCAAGCACTTTTCAACGTGCCCTGGTTCGGTCCTCCAGTGCGTCTTACCGCACCTTCAACCTGCTCATGGGTAGGTCACATGGTTTCGGGTCTACGTCATGATACTAAGGCGCCCTATTCAGACTCGGTTTCCCTACGGCTCCGTCTCTTCAACTTAACCTCGCATCATAACGTAACTCGCCGGTTCATTCTACAAAAGGCACGCTCTCACCCATTAACGGGCTCGAACTTGTTGTAGGCACACGGTTTCAGGTTCTATTTCACTCCCCTCCCGGGGTGCTTTTCACCTTTCCCTCACGGTACTGGTTCACTATCGGTCACTAGGGAGTATTTAGGGTTAGGAGATGGTCCTCCCAGATTCCGACGGGATTTCACGTGTCCCGCCGTACTCAGGATACTGCTAGGTACAAAGACTATTTTAAATACGAGGCTATTACTCTCTTTGGCTGATCTTCCCAAATCATTCTTCTATAATCTTTGAGTCCACATTGCAGTCCTACAACCCCGAAGAGTAAACTCTTCGGTTTGCCCTCCTGCCGTTTCGCTCGCCGCTACTAAGGCAATCGCTTTTGCTTTCTCTTCCTGCAGCTACTTAGATGTTTCAGTTCACTGCGTCTTCCTCCTCACATCCTTAACAGATGTGGGTAACAGGTAGTACCTGTTGGGTTCCCCCATTCGGAAATCCCTGGATCATCGCTTACTTACAGCTACCCAAGGCATATCGTCGTTTGTCACGTCCTTCTTCGGCTCCTAGTGCCAAGGCATCCACCGTGCGCCCTTATTAACTTAACCTTATTTTTTGACCTTTCAGTCATAAACTCTTATTAATACTACAGCGTTTTCGGTTTATTTTCTTGTTACTATTTGATATAGATATTCAATTTTCAATGTGCATTACTTGGTGATCTCTCACCAATGGAGCCTAGCGGGATCGAACCGCTGACCTCCTGCGTGCAAAGCAGGCGCTCTCCCAGCTGAGCTAAGGCCCCACAAGACCTCTCAAGACTAAACAAGACCAATGCGCAGTTCCTTTTCCTTAGAAAGGAGGTGATCCAGCCGCACCTTCCGATACGGCTACCTTGTTACGACTTCACCCCAATCATCTATCCCACCTTAGGCGGCTGGCTCCTTACGGTTACCTCACCGACTTCGGGTGTTACAAACTCTCGTGGTGTGACGGGCGGTGTGTACAAGGCCCGGGAACGTATTCACCGCGGCGTGCTGATCCGCGATTACTAGCGATTCCGACTTCATGTAGGCGAGTTGCAGCCTACAATCCGAACTGAGACTGGCTTTAAGAGATTAGCTTGCCGTCACCGGCTTGCGACTCGTTGTACCAGCCATTGTAGCACGTGTGTAGCCCAGGTCATAAGGGGCATGATGATTTGACGTCATCCCCACCTTCCTCCGGTTTATTACCGGCAGTCTCGCTAGAGTGCCCAACTGAATGATGGCAACTAACAATAGGGGTTGCGCTCGTTGCGGGACTTAACCCAACATCTCACGACACGAGCTGACGACAACCATGCACCACCTGTCACCTCTGTCCCGAAGGAAAACTCTATCTCTAGAGCGGTCAGAGGGATGTCAAGACCTGGTAAGGTTCTTCGCGTTGCTTCGAATTAAACCACATGCTCCACCGCTTGTGCGGGCCCCCGTCAATTCCTTTGAGTTTCAACCTTGCGGTCGTACTCCCCAGGCGGAGTGCTTAATGCGTTAGCTACGGCACTAAACCCCGGAAAGGGTCTAACACCTAGCACTCATCGTTTACGGCGTGGACTACCAGGGTATCTAATCCTGTTTGCTCCCCACGCTTTCGAGCCTCAGCGTCAGTTACAAGCCAGAGAGCCGCTTTCGCCACCGGTGTTCCTCCATATATCTACGCATTTCACCGCTACACATGGAATTCCACTCTCCCCTCTTGCACTCAAGTTAAACAGTTTCCAAAGCCTACTATGGTTAAGCCACAGCCTTTAACTTCAGACTTATCTAACCGCCTGCGCTCGCTTTACGCCCAATAAATCCGGACAACGCTCGGGACCTACGTATTACCGCGGCTGCTGGCACGTAGTTAGCCGTCCCTTTCTGGTAAGATACCGTCACAGTGTGAACTTTCCACTCTCACACTCGTTCTTCTCTTACAACAGAGCTTTACGATCCGAAAACCTTCTTCACTCACGCGGCGTTGCTCGGTCAGACTTCCGTCCATTGCCGAAGATTCCCTACTGCTGCCTCCCGTAGGAGTCTGGGCCGTGTCTCAGTCCCAGTGTGGCCGATCACCCTCTCAGGTCGGCTATGTATCGTCGCCTTGGTGAGCCGTTACCCCACCAACTAGCTAATACAACGCAGGTCCATCTGGTAGTGATGCAATTGCACCTTTTAAGCAAATGTCATGCAACATCTACTCTTATGCGGTATTAGCTATCGTTTCCAATAGTTATCCCCCGCTACCAGGCAGGTTACCTACGCGTTACTCACCCGTTCGCAACTCATCCAGAGAAGCAAGCTCCTCCTTCAGCGTTCTACTTGCATGTATTAGGCACGCCGCCAGCGTTCGTCCTGAGCCAGGATCAAACTCTCATTAAAAGTTTGAGTTCTCACTCATTTCTGTCACTGACAGATTTATTGTTTTTTCATTGTTCAGTACTACAACCTTGGTTGTAGTGCCCTGCACATTGGTTCGTCTTGTTCAGTTTTCAAAG
>NZ_VMNC01000067.1:0-2504 GCF_013277505.1 Streptococcus sp. k-378
TGACGAAGTCAGTCACATACATACGGCAAGGCGACGTTGACGTGGTTTGAAGAGATTTTCGAAGAGTATTAAAAGAAAAAGGACTAGATTTCTCCAGCCTTTCATTTCTAATTAGAATTTTTTACGTTTACGAGCTGCTTCTGATTTACGTTTACGTTTTACAGAAGGTTTTTCATAGAATTCACGTTTGCGTGTTTCTTGAAGAGTACCAGCTTTAGTAACCGCACGTTTGAAACGACGAAGTGCGTCGTCAAGAGATTCATTCTTACGTACTACTGTTTTAGACATTTTTTTCACTCCCTTCAAGTTCAATATCTATTTTATTCTACACGTAAAAGGAATAATTGTCAAGCAAAAATGCGGTTTAATTTTGATTTTTTCTTACATTTATACAAGAGTTGAAAGCACTCAGATAGAAGAAACTGAAGGGTTTCGTTTTTTATTTTTCAAGTAAGCTGAGCGCTTCAGTATCCGCAATAATGGTCACATCAGGGTGATTTTGTAAGCTACTTGCTGGTAGAGACTCAGTAACTGGGCCAGACACTGTTTCGGCAATGGCTTCTGCTTTCGACTCACCGTAAGCAAAAAGAATAATAGACTTGGCATCCAAAATGTTTTTAATCCCCATTGAAATGGCTTGGGTTGGGACGTCTTCAATCTTGTCAAAAAAGCGTGCATTGGCTTCAATAGTAGACTGGTCCAGTTCGACTAGATGCGTTTGACTGTCAAATGGAGTACCAGGTTCATTAAATCCGATATGTCCATTGCGACCGATTCCCAATATTTGCAGGTCAACTGGATGGTCAGCCAAAATTTGGTTGTAGCGTTCAACTTCAGCTTCAGCATGATCCTTAACCCCACGAGGCAAGAAACTTTCTTTAAATGGTTTTTGGTTGAACAAGTTTTCTTGCATGAAGTGACGGTAAGACTGAGGATTGTCGCCATCAAGGCCTACATACTCATCAAGGTTGACACTGGTTAGATTTGAAAAATCAAGGTCACTCTCAACAATTTCCTTGTAAAATTCAAGTGGGCTACTTCCTGTCGCAAGTCCTAGGGTTTGAGCGCCATTTACCAACTTTTCTTTCAAAATCTCAAAAGCAACTTTTCCACCTTCGATTTGGTTTTCAACTTTAATAACTTTCATCTTTTCATCCTCCATTTCTATCTATATTTATTATATGGTATAGACCAATTTTTGTCAAGTGAAAACGATTTAATTTCTAAAAAAAGAGCGTCCAAACTTGAAACATGTTATAATGGATAAGATTAGAACTTAGAAAGAATGAACAGATATATGAATACAGCTGATTTTGATTTCCACTTACCCGAGGAATTGATTGCCCAAACGCCCCTTGAAAAACGAGATACCTCTAAACTCCTCATCGTCAACCGTGAGACGGGAGAAATGCAGGACAAACACTTCCACTCTATTATTGATATGCTGGAACCCGATGACGCCCTTGTCATGAACGACACCCGAGTTCTCCCTGCCCGCCTCTATGGTCAAAAGGAAGAAACTGGAGGTCATGTGGAACTTCTCCTGCTCAAAAATACTAATGGAGATGAGTGGGAAGTTCTGGCTAAACCTGCCAAACGTCTCAAGGTCGGTACTCGTGTTAGCTTTGGTGATGGCCGCCTCAGCGCTGTCGTTACGGAAGAATTGACCCACGGGGGACGTATTGTCCGCTTTGAATACCAAGGAATTTTCCTAGAAGTTTTGGAAAGTCTGGGAGAAATGCCATTACCACCTTATATCCATGAAAAACTAGATGACCGTGAACGCTATCAAACCGTTTACGCCAAGGAAAGTGGCTCTGCTGCTGCACCGACTGCTGGTCTTCACTTCACCAAAGAACTGTTGGCAGAAATCCAAGCTAAGGGTGTTCATCTAGTCTATCTGACTCTCCATGTCGGACTCGGTACCTTTAGGCCCGTTTCTGTTGATAATCTGGACGAACACGAAATGCACTCAGAATTCTACCAACTTTCTGAGGAAGCTGCTGCCACCCTTCGCTCTGTTAAGGAAAATGGTGGTCGCGTCATCGCTGTCGGAACCACTTCTATCCGCACCTTGGAGACCATTGGTTCCAAGTTTGATGGGCAAATCCAAGCAGATTCTGGCTGGACCAATATCTTTATCAAACCTGGATATGAATGGAAGGTTGTTGATGCCTTCTCAACTAACTTCCACCTGCCAAAATCAACTCTGGTCATGTTAGTTTCTGCCTTTGCTGGCCGCGAATTAGTCTTAGATGCCTACCACCATGCCATCCAAGAACACTACCGCTTCTTTAGTTTTGGCGATGCCATGTTTATTTATTGAGAAAGAATTTCTCTAAATCTTCTAATACCAATAAATCGCTAAGATATTATTTCAAAGAACATCTACAATTGAAACTCTAGCTAGCTGTAGAGGACGCCTAGTACATTGAAATTAAAATGCTTCCCCCTAGCTTCGAAAATATTGCCATATATTGCGTTGACTCCCGACTTTATCACTT
>NZ_VMNC01000068.1:0-11707 GCF_013277505.1 Streptococcus sp. k-378
ATTCGCTTGCGTTAGAGCTGTCTTGTCTGCTGGTTTCACCACATACGTTACTCTTACGTTTTCTGTACTTTGATCTGTATAAGTAACAACAACGTCAAGAGTATAGTTCCCTACTGTAGTTGGATACTGTGTTCCTTCTTTCAGTACAGCTGATGCTTTGTTAGCTACATCTACAGCAGCAAGTAACTCTGCATTTGTAGGATTTTCACCGATTACTTTTGTAATCGTCTTAGTCGTCGGGGCTGTGTGTTCTGGAATAGGATGATTTTGGTTATTTGCTTGAGATTCAACATCGCCATTTCCTCTAGTAGAGGCTGTTGTGATATTTGTATTCCTGTTCACTTTTGTATAGTCAAGCGTAACCTTACCATTTGCTAGACTGATACCATCTGGTAAGGTTGTTGAAGAACTCCAATTATTTCCTCGTTTAACCAGTGTTACTGTGGCATTGGTATTTTGTTTGTTCTTATAAGTTAAGGTCACTTTTTCTGCATCTGTCGGTAATGTAACTTCTACATCTCCATTTTGACGTGTAGCACTAGTTGTTGCACTCGGTTGTTCAAACTTAGCCTTAATTCGTTTAGTTTCTGAAATTTTCGTTGCGCTAGAAGCTTTTACCGCAACTTCCGTCCCGTCTTTTACTAAACTTTTTGGAAGGGTAAAGCTATTGCCACTAGCTGTAATTTCTGCAACAGCACTCCATCCTTGATCAGTTTTTCTAAAATGTTGTGTTTCTGAACGATTACTAGTTTGATTATGATAAGTCAAATCAAACTCAGTAGCTTCCTGCGGTACAGTAATTACAACCGAACCATCTGGTTGGGCTATACCACTTACATCCTCTAATCTTCCTAAAACCTTAGTAGTAGCTGCTATACTAAAGTCAGAGCCGTCCTTCTGCTGCTTAACTGTAACTGTTGAACCTGCTTCTGCTGTTTCAGCTTGGATTAGGATTTTGCCCAGTCCATTTTCATCATTTATAATCGAAATTGTGCTATCTGCATTGGCGTCATCCTTATTCCAGTTGCTACCAGTTTTAGTAAAACCAACAGTTTTTTCTTGTCCAGTAGCATTTGTATACGTAAGCATAACCTTAGTAGCTTCGTCTTGACCTACCATTGATGTTACCGTTAGAGTTTCTTTATCTTGTGAGATAGTTGGAGATTGAGGCGCTTGGACCGTCACTTTTGTAACCAAGTCATCTCGTGAGATAAACTTACTTTCTGATCCGTCCTGACTTGTAACAGTTGCATTTCCATCACTATCCACTGTAACAGTCGCTCCTGGGTTAGCAGCTTGTAGAGCCTTCTTAATCTTTTCAATATCTGAAGAATTTAGTTTCTCTGGATCGGTTACAGGTACTTTCTGCTCTGGGTTGACTAACGGTTTACGGTTCTTTGCAGCTTCTTTTTGCTCTTCTGTCAGCTCCAACAAATCTTTGTGGGAAATCAAGCCACTTGTTCCATCTGGTTGTACAACATAGGCATCTCCATTTTGCCCAACGTGTACAGTAGCACCAGGATTTTTCTCCTGAACCTTCTGAGTAATCTTTTCCAATTCCTCTTTGGTTAGCTTATTTGGATTAGCTACCTTCACTTTTTCAGTTGGTTTTTGGATTTCTTTTGGAGAAGTCGAATCATCTGCAGAATCTGCTTGCCCACTTTGTTTCACAAAATCACTAACAGCAGCTTCTTCCTTTTGTCCATCCGGTCTGGTCACCTGAACCTTACCATCATCTGTTATTTCAACTTTAAATCCTGGATTAGCATCTTCAATAGCTTTTTTTAGCTTATCTTTCTCGGTTTGATTTAGACTACCTGGATTTTCAACGGTAACTTTTTCTGCTGGGCTTACAAAGTCACGGCTAGCTTCTGTAGGAAGTTCTAGTTTAAGCGATTCTGATAGTGGTGATACAAGATAGTCTAAAACAGGTTCATCTGTACCTTCCTTAACCACTGCCGTAACTAGACGAAGTTCCTCATTCCCCACCAATTCTTGTCTATACTTATCAGGAGTAAACTCAACTGTTCCATCCGCCTTAACATCACCACTAGCAAGAATAGTATAGCCAGTAGCTTTTTTAGGCTTATTATCAGAAACACCTGTGCCTACAGCATCCACATCATTCCCACCTTTAACCAAGAAGGTTTTCAGTTTTGCTTTATCAGGAATATTTGCTGCTTCTCCTTTTGTTCCAGAGTTTGCTTTGATGACCGGTTTTCCTGTAGTCTTTCCTTTCAAACTCTCAGCTGTTGTTGCAAAACTCGGTTTCGTAAATGGAATGTATAGATAGAGTTTTTCTGTCTTGGTTGTATTATCTTCGGTTGTAACCGTAACAGTAATTTGATGGATACCTGAATTGGTTTTGTTAATAGTTCCTGTTAATGACTTCTTGCTACTTAGGGGTCCCTCATGCTCCACTTCACCCTGAACCAAGCCCGTGTTTTCTAAATTAGTTACTTCAATATTTTTGATAGACTTACCAAATGGAACTCGAACCAGCACTTGTAGTTGTTTTTCAGTATAATTGTCACGATATAGTGCTTTATACTTACTTGTCTCCAAGCTAGAAGCTGCTCCGCCCTCTCCACTTTGTCCAAACCCAATACGAATCTGACTGCTATCGTAGTTGGCTACTTTAGCATCTGATAATTCAGACTCTAAGAGTGAAGTTCGCTTGCCTTCTGCAGTCAAATAAGACTGACCTGACACACGTGACTTGACAGTATAAGAACCGTTTGTAATAACAACATTTTTGAAGGTTGCATTTCCATCATCACCAGCAATACTGGTTGCTACTTCTTTTCCGTCATGGTAGAGAACCATCTCTACACCTTTGGTTCCGTTAGTTGCAGTGATATCCTTTATCGTCCCTGCTTGCTTTTGCAAATCAGTATTTAAACTTGGTTTTTTCGGTTTCACAACAAAATTTAACTGAACCAATTCACCAGAACCGTCAGCAAAGATTCGCTCTACAAGATAAGATTTCACTCCCGGAGTACTGACGATAGCATCTGCAACCTCTTGATTGTTTTCAACTTTGACGCCGTCCTTAAAAAGATTATAAGAAGTTGGATGTGATTCAGCATTATCCCCTACCTTATCCCTATTTTTAAAGTAGGATTCAAGGTCAATGCCTCCATCGCTTTTAGCAATTAAAGATGAAGAGTTACCTGGAGTTGTTGATACATTATTATTTCTCGGCTGCCAAATTTGCCCTTGTACAATCTGATAGTAGCCATTCCCTTCCAACTGAGCCGGATACTTCTCAGCCTGGTCTCCTTCACCGGCAGCTCTACCGTACCACTGATTGACTAGCAAGCGATTAACTGATTTCCCTGACAGCCTAAACCCTTTAACACCCAAGGCGTAATAGAGATTACGGAAAGTCGTATCTGGGGAAGTCGTCTCAAAGGTCAAATGGTAGCTATCATCACGTCCTCCGTCCAAAGAGAAGGTGTAGACTTTCTCGGTTTCATTTTTGATACCAGAGTATTTAGAAGCTGCCTTTTTCTCAACTTCAGTTGGGAAGTTTTTATCAGCATGGTAGTAGAAACCTTTCTGCACCCACCAGTTAACTTCTTCCTTGGCTAAGCCATCCAGACTATCCGTCCGATAACCATAACCTCCACTTTTTGCTGCCGCTCCTGTTGATGCAACAGTCCCCTGCTTTTCATCACTAATTCCATCAGCTGATTGTAAGGCCTTTAGAATTTGATCCTCTCCGTTACCTGCATCTCCACTAGTAGCAGTGGTGCCACCAGTCTTATGATCATAACGAGAAATAGTTACTGAGTTTGCTTTTACAGTGTGGTTTTTAGGTAGGGTAAACCAAAAAGTATTTGATAAGTAGTGGTGTGGACCCCGTCCTACTTTTCCCTTATTGATATCAATCTCCCATTTAAAACCAGTTTCTGTTTTCTTGACTATCCCGTAGATAAAATCTTTCGCTTCCGGAATACGAAACTCTTTTCCGTCCCAATATGCTCTTGAACGTTGCGAACCATAGACATAGGTTCCACGGGCATAAGGTGAACCTGCATGTCCATCTTCTAAAAAGTAGTTGATCCCATCTACATAAGCATTACTTGGCACAGCTATGTAGCCTGAAGGAACTTCTTGTCTGCTTCCTCTTGAACGAGGTTGAATCGCTGTTGTCACCGGAGTGTTTAACGGTTGTTCATCCTGTTCTGTATCATCCTCATCATCGTCAAGTGGAATAGGGTCATAGTCAGACTGGCTGTCTTTGAGCACCCGAGGCTGAAGGACTCCAGTGCTGCTTGTTTTGGCTGCTATCGTGTCAGCAGATCCTGCCCTTTTCTCTCTCACCTGAGAACTTTCTTGAACAGACTCTGGCTGGCTAGAGTCTACTCCAGTAGTTTTAGGGGCAGCTACTGTCTGTCCTTGATTAGATCCTTCCGCTGACCTCCCTTGCCCTTTTATCTCCTTTGTGATCTTGCCTTCAGCAAGTTGCTCAAGTACAACCTCCTTCGACTCTCCCTCATCCGACTCCTGCAGAGCCCCATCAGGGTTACCATCAAATCCAGCGACCACGTCATTAGTTGTAGCTGGAGTGACTGTCTCACTCGCTGCTACTGCACCGTTGGCAAAAAACATCAATGCGGCAACCGCAACACTGGCGGCACCAAAGTGGTACTTACGAATGGAGTAACGGAAGACCTTTTCTCTGTTAGACTTTCTAAAATCCATAACTCTTTCTCCTTAAAGATATGATTGAAGAGAACATGTCATTTTCCTCTTCAATTGACAATAATATTAAATAGCAACTTACGACTATTTACCCCACTATACCTCCTATGAAGAGTATACAGTCTAGTAGCAATTATACCACCCCCCCCCCCGAATTTTGCAAGGAAAAACATTTAATTTTTTCTGTTTTTAGAGTATTTTATGGCAAATTGTTATCTTTCTAATTATATGTATTGGATTTTTTGATTAAACTGCAAAAAACGAGGACTATTGTATTTTTTTATTTATAAAATTTCGGGTATAAGTTTTACAAAAAAATCCAGTCTCAACAATGTCTCAGAATCACATTTGTACTAGTGTAGTTTCAGTTTACCATAACTATACTAGTACAATTTTTCATTGTCTTCACCTTCTAACTAGATATGATGGAAAGGATTGGTCGATGCTTGGCTAGGTAAAATCTCTAGTTCCCAGCCTTTTTCCTCTTTCCATTGAGTAAGGAGTGCTGCGATTTTTTCCACAAACAGCACTTCGATATAGTGACCTGGATCCAATGCCAGCAAGCCATCAGACAACATATCCTGGGCAGTGTGGTAGTAAATATCACCAGTGATATAGACATCCGCTCCTTTAGCTAAAGCATCCTTATAGAATGACTGCCCGCTTCCACCACAGATGGCCACTCTTGAAATAGGTTTCTGCAAGTCATTCTCTTGATAATGCACCATTCGAAGACTATCTAGGCCGAATACTTGCTTGACATACTGGGCAAAGTCCCCAAAGGTCTGAGTCAGAACATTCCCAATACGTCCAATTCCACGTTCAGGACCTGTCTCCTGAAGATAAGTTATCTCCTCGATTCCTAGCATCTGACAGAACCAGTCATTGAGACCATTTTCAACGATGTCAATATTGGTATGGCTGACATAAACTGCAATGTCATGCTTGATGAGATCAATGTAAATCTGATTTTGTGGACGGCTAGCTACCAAATCCTTGATGGGACGGAAAATCGGCGCGTGCTTGACGATAATCAAATCCACACCCTTTTCAATGGCTTCAGCCACCGTTTCTTCACGAATATCGAGAGCCACCATGACACTTTGGATGTCCTTGTCCAAAGTGCCAATTTGCAGACCACGACTGTCTCCCTCTATAGAAAATTCCTGAGGGCAAAAGGCTTCATACACGTTAATTACTTCACTTGCTAGCATGGAGAACCTCCTTGATGGCTTGAATTTTATCTACTAGAACTTGACGTTCCTCCAGATTTTTTTCTGGAATTTGTCCGAGGGCAAACTCTAGCTTAACAGCTTCTTTTTGCCATTTTTGGACAAAGACTGGACTGACCTCTTTGCACAAGAAGGGGCCAAATCGAACATCACTGGCTGATAGTTTCATTTGTCCTGCTTCCACCACCAAAATCTCGTAAAACTTGCCAGCTTCTTCTAAGATACTTTCGGCTACAATCTGAAAACCGTAGTCCTGCAACCAGATACGCAAGTCGTCTTCACGATTATTGGGCTGGAGGATCAACCGTTCTACACTAGCTAACTTGTCCAAGCCTTCTTCTAAAATCCTAGCAATCAAACGACCACCCATGCCAGCAATGGTAATGACAGACACTTGGTCAGTCTCTTCAAAAGCTGCCAAGCCATTGGCTAAACGAACCTGGATTTTCTCCTTTAGGCCGTGAGCCTCAACATTTTTAACCGCGGACTGGTAGGGACCTTCTACGACCTCACCTGCAATGGCACTTTCGATTTGTCCTCTCTCAACCAACTCGATAGGCAGATAAGCATGGTCACTTCCCACATCTAGCAAAATGGCTCCCTGTGGCACAAAGGAAGCCACTAATTCTAATCTCTTTGAAATCATCTTATCTCACTTTCCAAAACTCTATTACCTCTTATTATACCACATTTCAATCCTCAACTTTCCAGTAATATAAGCACCTCTGGCGAAAGAAGTTTCAATGTCCTAAGGTAATAGATGGATTCACTTGAAATATTTTTCGGAAATTTACAGAATTGTCAAAAAATAGGTAATTTATTCAAAAAAGTCTTGACTTTATAAAAAATATACACTGAAATATATTTAGAAGATTAGAGGAGATAAAAGTTTCACTAAATTTTATATTTGAAGGTAGTATTTAGATAGGAAATTTAGTCAGACGAACCACGAATTTGCTCTATGCTTTCTAGAATTTATTATAAGGAGATTAATATGCATATTTTTCTTAAAAATCGAGCTTTTCGTCAGCTAACAGTAAATGAGTGGATTTCAAGTTTTGGAGATACTATTTTTTACTTAGCTTTTATCAATTATGTCTCTTCTTATACGTTTGCTCCCTTAGCTATATTTTTGATCAGTCTATCAGAAACCATTCCTCAGGTCTTGCAACTTTTTACTGGAGTTATAGCTGATTTTCAAAAAAATCGAATCAGCAAGTATATTTCTATCCTCTTTATCAAGATCCTCCTTTATTCTGGAGTGACTTTGCTCCTGACAAGTACCGACTTCTCTCTCTTTTCTGTTTTCTTTATTTGCAGCATGAACTTGATTTCAGATACGATTGGTTTTCTTGCAGGATACATGCTGACACCGATTTACATACGGCTAATAAACGATGATATGACGGAGGCTATGGGTTTTAGGCAGTCCACGAGTTCCATTGTACGTTTGATAGGTAATCTCAGCGGAGGAGTATTTTTAGGACTGTTTAGCATTTCTACTCTAGCTTTTGTAAATGTTTTAACCTTTTTATTTGCCTTTCTAGGAAGTCTACTTATTCGAAACCGCTTGAAAAAAGAGGAAGAAAAAATCGAAGTTCCTCCTTATGTAGGAATGAGTAGCTTTTTCCAGCATTTGAAAGAGTCAATGAAATTATTGATGACTATGGAAGATGTCATGGTCTTGCTTTGGATTTTGTCCATTAGTCAAGCTGTTTTGATGATGGTAGAGCCTGTCAGTGCGATTCTACTGATTCACCATCCTTTTATGGGTTTGTCAACAGGGCAAAGTCTGGCAATTTTGATAATGATAAGCCTTCTTCATGTTATTTTAGGTGGACTTCTGAGTGGATTTCTATCTAAAAAAATTTCTATTCGCCTGAATATTTATTGGAGTCTATTGATGGAGTCTCTCATTGTTATAGGTTTTCTACGTGGAAGTTTTTTACTTATTTTACTAGGAAGTACAGGTGATGCTTTCTCGGCAGGAGTATTGAGTCCTCGCTTGCAAGCCATGATTTTTGGAATCATTCCTGAGGAGTTAATGGGATCAGTTCAATCCTCCATCAATGTTATCAACTTGCTTATCCCAGCTGTCCTATCCCTTGCTCTCGTATTTCTTGCAACAAGTGTTGGTCTTGAAGTTGTTGCCTTTGCTCTTATAATTTTACTACTTATAGCAGCCTATCTAGTTCACCAGATGAAAAACTTACCAAACCAAGAAGAAATTTAGCTAGAATGTTATAGATAGGTCAGTTTTCACTTGATAGTTTCTGTGGAATCGTAAGCTCCTTGTAATTGATTGTCGATATTACATACAACTATCTGGCAACTACAAATGTTTCCAATCCCTATCAAGATGCAATTTATATAAGATAAGTCTATTCTTTTCCTATAAAATCTGATAAGATAGAGGAAAGAATAATTAGAATAGAGGTTACTTCAATGGCGGTTCCCGATAGACTCCCTGCTCGTATGAGAATGGATGGACGAACTATTTTCCAACAGATAAAAAACTATTTTGATACTGAAAATAAAGAATATTTTAAGCACCCCAATACCTATGATGGTATTTCCATGCATCTGGAACCCAACATCCTGACCAGTATGGAGCACTTCGATTTGACTGGCTTTCATTGCGAATGTAAAGATTTCCAAAATCAGGGAGTCTGTAAACACTGGGTTGCCATGGATTTCTACTTTCGTAGCCTCCCCCAAGCTATTCAAGAACGCATTGGTAAAGCGAGTCATAAACCAAGTTTTGCCAGCCAACTGATTCCTACCTTGCCATCTGATGAACTCCAAGATGAACTGGTAGAAGAAAAAGCGGTGGCGCCTTCACTTTCCCTTCATGGACAAGTCGAAATCCGAAATCATAGCCTAGCATGGACCTTAAAACTACAGGTAGAACAGGCTTCTCGTACCTATGTTATCAAGGATATAGCTCACTTCATTTTTCGCATTTTCCAAGAGGAAGATTACTTTGTTTCACAGAAAATCGGGACAATCAGATTATCCTTAGATCAGTTTAATCAAGCATCCCAAAACCTACTCCTCTATATCAAAAAATATTTCATCGATAGAAATGAACATTCTTATTTCAACTTCAGTTATGGCATTAGCCCTAGAGATTGCGGACGCTATTTAGAGACTCCTGTTAGCTATTTAAACGACCTCGTCCCACTTTTTCAAGCTTTGGATGTCTTCCAATATGTAACCTCAAAAGCCGAATACCCTCTTATATTCTTAGATGATAGTCCCTTTATCCCGGAAGAGGAAATTTTTAAGGTTGTCAAGTCTAATAACCATTATGAAATCATCAATACAGCTTATTTTGGTTTCATTATTCAAGAAAAACTTTGGATTCGACACAATCACTTCCACATCATCAAAGAAGAACACCGTTACTTTTTGGATAAATTAGCTACTTGGATCTATCATTATCAAGAAAGTTCTCCTCTTATCTTTTCACAGGAAAATAAGGCTGAACTTATGCAAATCTGTAATATCATCTCAAACTATGTTCCTATCAGTCTTCCAGATGAATTACAAATCCATGACTTTATCCCCACCTTTTCCTTCTCCAAGACTAGAAATGAAATTGCCCTTAATATGGTGTGGTCCTTTGGAGAAAAACAAGTCCATTCTAAACAAGATCTCCTAACCCTCCCCTATACTTACCAAGCTAGCAAAGCTAGAAAAATCTATCATCAACTGCTTTCTGCTGGTTTCAAAGAGGAATTTCATAGTCTTTCCAAAATCAAAATCGTTGATTTCTTCCTAAAAGAACTCCCCCGTTTTCGTACTCTGGGTCAAGTTCAACTAGATGAATCGCTTGAAAAACTCTTAGTAGAAGATCCTGCTGTCATTGACATTTTTGACGACGAAGGCTTCCTTTCAGTTCAGTTTGATTTTTCTATGATTTCAGAAGATGAGGTTGAAAAAGCTATCCAAGCTTTATGGAATCAAGAAAGCCACTACCAAACCAAGCAAGGAAAGGTTCTAGTCTTTGACGATGAAAGTCTCAAGGTTGCCCAAAGTCTCCAAGATCTTCGCGCTAAATTTTCAGACGGAAAAATCAAGATGCACAAATCTCGTGCCTTTAGCCTTTCTGAAACCTTCAAAGACAATGAGCATATCAATTTTTCTCGTGATTTCAAAAAGATGGCTTATGACCTGACCCACCCTGAAGAATTTGATATCAAGCCTTATGAAGTCAAGGCCAAACTCCGCTCCTATCAAAAAGAAGGAGTCAAGTGGCTGAGTATGCTGGATCATTATCATTTTGGGGGAATCCTGGCAGACGACATGGGTCTAGGGAAAACCTTGCAAACCATCACTCTTCTGGAAGCCAACCTTAAACCAGACCAGAAAGCTCTTATCCTAGCTCCAGCCAGCCTTCTTTATAATTGGAAGGAAGAATTCCGAAAATTTGTACCTCACAAACAGGTTGAAGTAGCCTATAGTAGCAAAACTGAGCGTATCAAACAAATTGAAAAATCTGCTACTATCACTATTACAAGCTATCCATCTTTTCGATCTGACCTTAAACATTATCAAAAGCAGTCTTACGACTACCTCATCCTAGATGAAGCACAGATGATAAAAAATAGTCAGACCAAAACAGCACAAGCTTTAAGAGAATTTGATGTCAAAACCTGCTATGCCCTATCTGGAACTCCTATTGAAAACCGTCTCGAAGAGATTTGGTCTATTTTCCAGATAGTATTACCAGGTCTCCTACCAAGTAAAAAGGAATTTTCAAAATTGTCACCTCAACTCGTTGCTAAACTGATTCAACCTTTTGTCCTGCGTAGGAAAAAAGACGAAGTTCTGACAGAATTACCTGAACTGAGCGAGCACCTCTACAGCAATGAACTCAGCAGTTCACAAAAAACGCTCTATCTAGCTCAACTTCGACGCATGCAAGAAATGGTTTCAGGAGCCAGCGCCTATGAGATTAAACGTCATAAAATTGAAATCTTAGCAGGACTAACCCGACTTAGACAAATCTGTAATACCCCTGCTCTCTTTTTAGAAGACTACAAAGGGGATAGTGGAAAAATGGACAGCTTATTCGAGCTCCTAGACACCATTCGTGAAAAAGGGTCACGACCACTTATCTTTTCACAATTCACCTCTATGCTTGATCTCATTGAGCAAGAACTAGAGAAAAAAGAAATGTCTCACTTTAAAATAACAGGACAAACACCTTCAGATAAACGTCAAGAAATGGTCAATCTTTTCAATCAAGGGGAAAAAGACTGCCTCCTCATTTCCCTAAAAGCAGGTGGAACAGGACTTAATCTAACAGGAGCTGATACCGTCATCCTCTGTGACCTCTGGTGGAATCCAGCAGTTGAGATGCAAGCCATCGGTCGAAGCCACCGCCTTGGCCAGACCAAACAAGTCGATGTCTATCGCCTTATCACACTTGGTACCATAGAGGAAAAAATACAAGAACTCCAAGAAAGTAAAAAAGAACTCTTCAACACCGTCCTTGAAGGACAAGAAAGCAGAAGCAATCTGAGCGTTGATGATATTAAAGAAATCTTGGGTGTTGAATAAGTGAAAAAGAACTAGAGTAACCACACTTAGTGGGTCTATCTAGTTCTTTTGTAAGCGCGTCATAACAAGGTATCTATCATTCATGGAAGACCTCCTGTATACTATTCGTAAAGTAAAACTATTGGAGGATATTTTAATGCCACAACCTATTGTTCCTGTAGAGATTCCACAATCTCGTCGTTTTGATTCTAAAAAGA
>NZ_VMNC01000069.1:0-54927 GCF_013277505.1 Streptococcus sp. k-378
TTGAGCAGCCTGCGGCTAGTTTCCTAGTTTGCTCTTTGATTTTCATTGAGTATTAGGAAAAAGGAGATGAAGATGAAATTTGGGAAACGTCACTATCGTCCGCAGGTGGATCAGATGGACTGCGGTGTAGCCTCATTAGCTATGGTTTTTGGCTACTATGGTAGTTATTATTCTTTGGCTCACTTGCGAGAATTGGCTAAGACGACTATGGATGGGACGACGGCTTTGGGCTTGGTCAAGGTGGCAGAGGAAATTGGTTTTGAGACGCGAGCCATTAAGGCGGATATGACGCTCTTTGACTTGCCAGATTTGACTTTTCCTTTTGTTGCCCATGTTCTTAAGGAAGGAAAATTGCTCCACTACTATGTGGTGACTGGGCAGGATAAGGATAGCATTCATATTGCCGATCCAGATCCTGGGGTGAAATTGACCAAACTGCCACGTGAGCGTTTTGCGGAAGAATGGACAGGAGTGACTCTGTTTATGGCACCTAGTCCAGACTACAAGCCTCATAAGGATCAAAAGAATGGTCTGCTCTCTTTTATCCCTATATTAGTGAAGCAGCGTGGCTTGATTGCCAATATCGTTTTGGCAACACTCTTGGTAACCTTGATTAACATTGTGGGTTCTTATTATCTGCAGTCTATCATTGATACCTATGTGCCAGATCAGATGCGTTCGACGCTTGGGATTATTTCTATTGGGCTGGTTATCGTCTATATTCTCCAGCAGATTTTGTCTTACGCTCAGGAGTATCTCTTACTTGTTTTGGGGCAACGCTTGTCGATTGATGTGATTTTGTCCTATATCAAGCATGTTTTTCACTTGCCCATGTCCTTCTTTGCGACACGCAGAACAGGGGAAATCGTGTCTCGTTTTACAGATGCCAATAGTATTATTGATGCGCTGGCTTCGACCATCCTTTCGATTTTCCTAGATGTGTCAACGGTTGTCATTATTTCCCTTGTTTTATTTTCACAAAATACCAATCTCTTTTTCATGACCTTATTGGCGCTGCCTATCTACACAGTGATTATCTTTGCCTTTATGAAGCCGTTTGAAAAGATGAATCGGGACACCATGGAAGCCAATGCGGTTCTGTCTTCTTCTATCATTGAGGACATCAACGGTATTGAGACTATCAAGTCTTTGACCAGTGAAAGTCAGCGTTACCAAAAGATTGACAAAGAATTTGTGGATTATCTGAAGAAATCCTTTACCTATAGTCGGGCAGAGAGTCAGCAAAAGGCTCTGAAAAAAGTTGCCCATCTCTTGCTCAATGTCGGCATTCTCTGGATGGGGGCTGTTCTGGTCATGGATGGCAAGATGAGTTTGGGGCAGTTGATTACCTATAATACCTTGCTGGTTTACTTTACCAATCCTTTGGAAAATATCATCAATCTGCAAACCAAGCTTCAGACAGCGCAGGTTGCCAATAACCGTCTAAATGAAGTGTATCTAGTAGCTTCTGAGTTTGAGGAGAAGAAAACAGTTGAGGATTTGAGCTTGATGAAGGGAGATATGACCTTCAAGCAGGTTCATTACAAGTATGGCTATGGTCGAGACGTCTTGTCGGATATCAATTTAACCGTTCCCCAAGGGTCTAAGGTGGCTTTTGTGGGGATTTCAGGGTCAGGTAAGACGACTTTGGCCAAGATGATGGTTAATTTTTACGACCCAAGTCAAGGGGAGATTAGTCTGGGTGGTGTCAATCTCAATCAGATTGATAAAAAAGCCCTGCGCCAGTACATCAACTATCTGCCTCAACAGCCCTATGTCTTTAACGGAACGATTTTGGAGAATCTTCTTTTGGGAGCCAAGGAGGGGACGACACAGGAAGATATCTTACGGGCGGTCGAATTGGCAGAGATTCGAGAGGATATCGAGCGCATGCCACTGAATTATCAGACAGAATTGACTTCGGATGGGGCAGGGATTTCAGGTGGTCAACGTCAGAGAATCGCTTTGGCGCGTGCTCTCTTGACAGATGCGCCGGTCTTGATTTTGGATGAGGCGACTAGCAGTTTGGATATTTTGACAGAGAAGCGGATTGTCGATAATCTCATTGCTTTGGACAAGACCTTGATTTTCATTGCTCACCGCTTGACTATTGCTGAGCGGACAGAGAAGGTGGTTGTCTTGGATCAGGGCAAGATTGTCGAAGAAGGAAAGCATGCTGATTTGCTTGCACAGGGAGGCTTTTACGCCCATTTGGTCAATAGCTAGAAAGAGGAGAGGATGAAACCAGAATTTTTAGAAAGTGCGGAGTTTTATAATCGTCGTTACCATAATTTTTCCAGTCGAGTGATTGTCCCCATGTCGCTTCTGCTCGTGTTTTTACTTGGCTTTGCAACTGTTGCAGAGAAAGAGATGAGTTTATCCACTAGAGCGACTGTCGAACCTAGTCGTATCCTTGCAAATATCCAGTCAACTAGCAATAATCGCATTCTTGTCAATCATTTGGAAGAAAATAAGCTGGTTAAGAAGGGAGAACTGTTGGTTCAATATCAAGAAGGGGCAGAGGGTGTCCAAGCGGAGGCCTATGCCAGTCAGTTGGACATGCTCAAGGATCAAAAAAAGCAATTGGAGTATTTGCAAAAGAGCCTGCAAGAAGGGGAGAACCACTTTCCAGAGGAGGATAAGTTTGGCTACCAAGCCACCTTTCGCGACTACCTCAGCCAAGCAGGCAGTCTTAGGGCTAGTACATCGCAACAAAATGAGACCATCGCGTCCCAGAATGCAGCAGCTAGTCAAACCCAAGCCGAAATCGGCAACCTCATCAGCCAAACAGAGGCTAAAATTCGCGATTACCAGACAGCTAAGTCAGCTATTGAAACAGGTGCTTCCTTGGCCAGTCAGAATCTAGCCTACTCTCTCTACCAGTCCTACAAGTCTCAGGTCGAGGAAAATCCGCAAGCTAAGGCCCAGGCTGTTGCGCAGGTTGAAGCACAGCTTTCTCAGTTAGAATCTAGTCTTGCTACTTACCGTGTTCAGTATGCAGGTTCAGGTACCCAGCAAGCCTATGCGTCTGGTTTAAGTAGTCAATTAGAGTCCCTTAAATCCCAACATTTGGCTAAGGTTGGTCAGGAATTGACCCTTCTAGACCAGAAAATCTTGGAGGTGGAGTCAGGTAAGAAGGTACAGGGAAATCTTTTAGACAAGGAGAAAATTACGGCGAGTGAGGATGGGGTGCTTCATCTTAATCCTGAGACCAGTGATTCTAGCATGGTAGCAGAAGGTGCCCTACTAGCCCAACTCTATCCGTCCTTGGAAAAAGAAGGGAAAGCCAAACTAACAGCTTATCTCAGTTCAAAGGATGTAGCAAGGATCAAGGTCGGTGATTCTGTTCGCTATACTACGACTCATGATGCCAAGAATCAAATTTTCCTAGATTCTACTATTACAAGTATTGATGCGACAGCTACTAAGACTGAGAAAGGGAATTTCTTTAAAATTGAGGCGGAAACTGATCTAACTTCTGATCAGGCTGAAAAACTTAGGTACGGGGTGGAAGGCCGTCTACAGATGATTACAGGTAAGAAAAGTTACCTGCGTTATTATTTGGATCAATTTTTGAACAAAGAGTAATGTTCGTGTTTTTAGAGTTAAATGATTTTAAAACTGTGAGAAAGATTCTTCTTGCAGTTTTTTTCTTTATGATTTTTGAGATACTACCTTATTTATTCGGTTAAATTCTTGTAATTTTAGGTTTTTTATGGTAGAATGTGCTCAAGTAATACGAAAGGCGAACTTTAAAATGTCAAAACAATTAATCTATTCGGGAAAAGCTAAAGATATCTATACAACTGAGGATGAAAATCTTATTATTTCAACTTACAAGGACCAGGCGACTGCTTTCAATGGTGTCAAGAAGGAGCAGATTGCAGGTAAGGGAGTGTTGAATAATCAGATCTCATCTTTTATTTTTGAGAAATTAAATGCGGCTGGTGTGGCGACTCACTTTGTGGAGAAGCTTTCAGACACAGAACAACTCAATAAAAAGGTTAAGATTATTCCTTTGGAAGTCGTGCTCCGCAACTCTACTGCTGGTTCCTTTTCAAAACGTTTTGGTGTGGATGAGGGAATCGTCTTGGAGACTCCGATTGTCGAATTTTACTATAAAAATGATGATTTGGATGATCCATTTATCAATGATGAGCATGTAAAATTCCTACAGATTGCGGATGACCAGCAGATTTCCTACTTGAAGGAAGAAACTCGTCGAATTAATGAACTTTTGAAAGCCTGGTTTGCTGAGATTGGCCTCAAGTTGATTGACTTTAAGCTAGAGTTCGGTTTTGATAAGGATGGCAAGATTATCTTAGCAGACGAATTTTCACCAGATAACTGCCGCTTGTGGGATGCGGATGGCAACCACATGGATAAGGATGTTTTCCGTAGAGGACTAGGTGAATTAACCGATGTTTATGAGATTGTTTGGGAAAAGTTGCAAGGTTTGAAATAATCTGTTTGCAACGGAAAACCTTCGTCTCTCAACTAAAAGGACTCAGGCTGAAAAGGTCCCCCAGACCTTTTCACTCCGTAGAGGATTGGGAGAACTAACCACGTTTATGAGATTGTTTGGGAAAAGTTGCAGGAATTGAAATAACAACCTCAAGGCTGTTTGGGAACATTGCAAGAGCTGAAATAAAGGAATAAGGATTGATGGATAAACGTATTTTTGTTGAAAAAAAGGCTGATTTTCAGGTCAAATCAGAGAGTTTGGTTAGAGAACTCCAGCACAACTTGGGACTTTCAAGCTTGAAAAGTATTCGCATCGTGCAAGTTTATGATGTCTTTAACTTGGCTGAGAACTTGTTTGCGCCTGCAGAGAAACACATTTTCTCTGAGCAGGTGACAGACCATATCTTGGATGAAGCTGCTGTACAGGCGGATCTTGCTAACTATGCTTTCTTTGCCATTGAAAGCCTGCCAGGGCAGTTTGACCAGCGTGCAGCTTCTTCGCAAGAAGCCTTGCTTTTGCTGGGAAGTTCGAGTGATGTAACGGTCAATACAGCACAATTGTATTTGGTCAATAAGGATATTGATGCGACTGAGTTGGAAGCGGTCAAGAACTACTTGCTCAACCCAGTTGATTCTCGTTTCAAGGACATCACGACAGGGATTGCCAAGCAGGAATTTTCTGAGTCAGACAAGACCATTCCTAAATTGACTTTCTTTGAAAGCTATAGGGCAGAAGACTTTGCCCGCTACAAGGCCGAGCAAGGGATGGCCATGGAAGTGGATGATTTGCTCTTTATCCAAGACTACTTTAAGTCAATCGGGCGCGTGCCGACGGAAACAGAACTCAAGGTTTTGGACACTTACTGGTCTGACCACTGCCGTCATACGACTTTTGAGACAGAGTTGAAACACATCGACTTTTCAGCTTCTAAATTTCAAAAGCAATTGCAGTCAACCTATGACAAGTATATTGCCATGCGCGAGGAATTAGGTCGGTCTGAAAAACCACAAACCTTGATGGATATGGCGACTATTTTCGGTCGTTATGAGCGTGCTAATGGACGATTGGATGATATGGAAGTCTCTGACGAAATCAATGCCTGCTCAGTTGAAATTGAAGTGGACGTTGATGGTGTCAAGGAACCTTGGCTCCTCATGTTTAAAAACGAAACCCACAACCATCCAACAGAAATTGAGCCATTTGGTGGAGCGGCTACCTGTATCGGTGGAGCTATTCGTGATCCGTTGTCAGGCCGTTCCTATGTTTACCAAGCCATGCGTATTTCAGGTGCTGGTGATATTACAGCACCGATTTCGGAAACTCGTGCTGGGAAATTGCCACAACAAGTCATTTCTAAAACAGCAACTCATGGTTATTCTTCATATGGTAACCAGATTGGGCTTGCCACAACCTACGTTCGTGAATACTTCCACCCAGGCTTTGTAGCTAAACGTATGGAACTTGGTGCCGTTGTTGGTGCGGCTCCCAAGGGCAATGTTGTCCGTGAAAAACCTGAAGCAGGTGATGTGATCATCCTTCTCGGAGGTAAAACAGGTCGTGATGGTGTCGGTGGTGCGACGGGCTCTTCTAAGGTTCAAACAGTTGAGTCTGTAGAGACTGCTGGTGCTGAGGTTCAAAAAGGAAATGCCATCGAAGAACGCAAGATTCAGCGCCTCTTCCGTAATGGCAATGTCACTCGTCTGATCAAGAAGTCCAATGACTTTGGGGCAGGCGGTGTCTGTGTGGCTATCGGTGAATTGGCAGACGGTCTTGAAATCGACCTCAACAAGGTGCCTCTTAAATACCAGGGCTTGAATGGTACAGAAATTGCCATCTCTGAATTACAAGAACGGATGGCAGTCGTGGTTCGTCCTGAGGATGTAGATGCCTTCGTTGTTGAATGTAACAAAGAAAATATTGACGCTGTTGTGGTTGCGACAGTAACTGAAAAACCAAATCTAGTCATGCACTGGAATGGTGAAACGATTGTCGACTTGGAACGTCGTTTCCTAGATACCAACGGTGTGCGTGTCGTTGTTGATGCCAAGGTTGTGGACAAGGATGTCAAGCTTCCAGAAGAACGTCAAACATCTGCTGAAACCCTTGAAGCGGATACTCTTGAAGTCTTGGCTGACCTGAACCATGCCAGTCAAAAAGGATTGCAAACTATCTTTGACTGCTCTGTTGGACGCTCAACGGTTAATCACCCACTTGGTGGTCGTTACCAACTCACACCAACTGAGGCATCTGTGCAGAAATTACCAGTTCAACACGGTGTGACTCATACTGCGTCAGTCATGGCTCAAGGATTCAACCCATATGTAGCTGAATGGTCTCCATACCACGGTGCTGCTTATGCGGTTATCGAAGCAACTGCTCGTTTGGTGGCTGCTGGTGCAAACTGGTCTAAGGCTCGTTTCTCTTACCAAGAGTATTTCGAGCGTATGGATAAACAAGCAGAGCGTTTTGGTCAGCCAGTAGCTGCTCTCCTAGGCTCTGTCGAAGCACAAATTCAGCTTGGCTTGCCATCTATCGGTGGTAAGGACTCCATGTCTGGTACCTTTGAAGAATTGACAGTGCCACCAACCTTGGTCGCTTTTGGGGTGACGACAGCGGATAGCCGGAAGGTACTCTCTCCTGAGTTCAAGAATGTTGGTGAAAATATCTACTACATCCCAGGTCAAGCCCTTACTACAGAGATTGATTTTGACTTGATTAAGTCTAACTTTGCTCAGTTTGAAGCCATCCAAGTAACTCACAAAGTGACATCTGCATCAGCTGTCAAATATGGTGGTGTGGTTGAAAGTTTGGCTCTTGCTACCTTTGGGAACCATACCGGTGCGGAGGTAACCTTGCCTGAACTCGAAACGGCTTTGACAGCTCAATTAGGCGGCTTTGTCTTTACCTCTCCTGAAGAAATTGCTGGAGTAGAGAAAATCGGTCAAACAAGTGCAGCCTTTACACTGACTGTCAACGGTGTGAAGCTAGATGGACACAAGCTTGACAGTGCCTTCCAAGGCAAATTGGAAGAAGTTTACCCGACAGAATTTGCCCAAGCCAAAGAACTAGCTGAAGTACCAGCTGTGGCATCAGATGTTGCGATTGAAGCCAAAGAAAAGGTTGGAAAACCTGTGGTCTATATCCCAGTCTTCCCAGGAACCAACTCAGAATATGACTCAGCAAAAGCTTTTGAAAAAGAAGGTGCAGAGGTTAACTTGGTGCCATTTGTGACCTTGAATGAAGAGGCTATTGTCAAGTCAGTTGAAACTATGGTTGACAACATCAGTAAAGCTAACATTCTCTTCTTTGCAGGTGGCTTCTCAGCTGCGGACGAGCCAGATGGTTCAGCTAAGTTTATCGTCAACATCCTGCTCAATGAAAAAGTGCGTGCAACTATTGATAGTTTTATCGCTCGTGGTGGCTTGATTATCGGTATCTGTAATGGATTTCAGGCTTTGGTCAAATCAGGTCTTCTTCCATACGGGAACTTTGAAGAAGCTACTAGTACTAGCCCAACCCTCTTCTACAATGATGCCAACCAACACGTGGCCAAGATGGTGGAAACTCGGATTGCCAATATCAACTCGCCATGGTTGGCTGGGGTGCAAGTGGGCGATATCCACGCTATTCCTGTTTCGCACGGTGAAGGGAAGTTTGTCGTGACGGCTGAGGAATTCGCTGAACTCCGTGACAATGGTCAAATCTTTAGCCAATACGTAGACTTCGAAGGCAAACCAAGTATGGATTCTAAGTACAATCCAAATGGTTCTGTAAATGCTATAGAGGGAATTACTAGCAAGAACGGCCAAATTATCGGTAAGATGGGCCACTCAGAACGTTATGAGGATGGTCTTTTCCAAAATATCCCAGGCAATAAAGACCAGCACCTGTTCGCGTCAGCGGTTAAATACTTTACTGGAAAATAAGACTTGCAGATTTTCTAATAGATAGTATCAGTAATGTAAAAGTCATGTAGATTTAGCTCTTGGTGCTACACAAATAAAAATTAGGTATATAAAATGACATACGAAGTAAAATCTCTTAATGAAGAATGTGGTGTTTTCGGTATCTGGGGACATCCAGATGCTGCTAAATTGACCTATTTTGGTCTCCATAGTCTTCAGCACCGTGGTCAGGAGGGGGCAGGAATCCTCTCCAATGATCAGGGACAATTGAAGCGCCATCGTGACATGGGACTTTTATCAGAAGTCTTCAGAAATCCTGCTAATTTGGATAAATTGACGGGGACTGGTGCGATTGGGCATGTGCGTTACGCGACTGCTGGCGAAGCTTCTGTAGATAATATCCAGCCTTTCCTCTTCCGTTTTCATGATATGCAGTTTGGGTTGGCTCATAATGGAAATCTGACCAATGCAGCCTCTCTCAAGAAAGAACTGGAACAAAGAGGCGCGATTTTCAGTGCGACTTCGGACTCTGAAATCTTGGCTCACCTCATTCGTCGCAGTCACAATCCTAGTCTGATGGGCAAAATCAAGGAGGCGCTCAGCCTAGTTAAAGGTGGTTTTGCCTATATCTTGCTATTTGAAGATAAGTTGATTGCGGCTCTTGATCCCAATGGTTTCCGTCCGCTTTCTATCGGGAAAATGGCCAACGGAGCGGTGGTGGTTTCCTCTGAAACCTGTGCTTTTGAGGTTATTGGTGCTGAATGGATTCGTGATTTGAAGCCAGGTGAGATTGTGATCATTGATGACAAGGGCATCCAGTATGATAGCTATACGGATGATACTCAGTTAGCAATCTGTTCTATGGAGTATATCTATTTTGCCCGCCCTGATTCTAACATTCATGGTGTCAATGTTCATACGGCACGTAAACGTATGGGTGCCCAATTGGCACGTGAATTCAAGCATGAGGCGGATATAGTGGTCGGTGTGCCCAATTCTTCCCTCAGCGCAGCCATGGGATTTGCGGAAGAATCAGGCTTGCCAAATGAAATGGGCCTCATCAAGAACCAATACACCCAACGTACCTTTATCCAACCGACTCAAGAATTGCGGGAGCAAGGGGTGCGGATGAAATTGTCTGCAGTTTCTGGTGTTGTCAAAGGCAAGCGTGTGGTTATGATTGATGACTCTATTGTACGTGGAACAACTTCTCGTCGTATCGTTCAGCTTTTGAAAGAAGCAGGTGCGACTGAAGTTCACGTTGCTATTGGCAGTCCAGCGCTAGCTTATCCATGCTTCTACGGGATTGATATCCAGACCCGTCAGGAGCTGATTGCGGCTAATCATACGATTGAAGAAACTCGCAAAATCATTGGAGCTGACAGCCTGACTTACCTCTCTGTTGAGGGGTTGATTGATTCGATTGGGATTGAAACGGATGCGCCAAATGGTGGTCTCTGTGTCGCTTACTTTGACGGTGACTACCCAACACCTCTCTACGACTATGAAGAAGACTATCGTCGAAGTTTGGAAGAAAAGACCAGTTTTTACAAATAGATGACAGATTCTCCATTAAAGAAAAGGAATATAAAAATGACAAATAAGAATGCTTATGCTTCACGTCTCACTACTGACTAAAAGTTAAAGCATTTGTCAGTAGACGCTTTCTCCTATGGGACCAAAGCTAGAGACCTGACTAGTATTTTTAGATAAAATAATTGTTTATCTAAAAATACGTCGCAGTCTTTCCCAAAAAAAGAAAAGGAAAAATAAAATGGCAAATAAAAATGCGTACGCTCAATCTGGTGTGGATGTTGAAGCGGGTTATGAAGTTGTTGAACGGATTAAAAAGCACGTGGCTCGTACGGAGCGTGCAGGTGTCATGGGAGCTCTGGGAGGCTTTGGTGGTATGTTTGACCTTTCAAAAACAGGTGTCAAAGAACCTGTCTTGATTTCAGGAACTGATGGTGTCGGAACCAAACTCATGTTGGCTATCAAATACGACAAGCACGATACTATCGGTCAGGACTGTGTGGCCATGTGTGTCAATGATATCATCGCTGCGGGTGCGGAACCCCTCTATTTCCTTGACTACGTAGCGACAGGGAAGAATGAACCAGCTAAGCTAGAACAAGTTGTCGCTGGTGTGGCAGAAGGTTGTGTGCAGGCAGGCGCTGCCCTCATTGGTGGAGAAACGGCTGAAATGCCTGGCATGTACGGCGAAGATGACTATGACTTGGCTGGTTTTGCGGTCGGTGTGGCTGAAAAATCTCAAATCATTGACGGTTCAAAGGTGGCAGAAGGAGATATTCTTCTCGGACTTGCTTCAAGTGGGATTCACTCCAATGGTTACTCTCTTGTTCGTCGTGTCTTTGCGGATTACACAGGTGAGGAAATCTTGCCAGAATTGGAAGGCAAGCAACTCAAGGAAGTTCTTCTTGAACCGACTCGTATCTATGTCAAGGCTGTCTTACCACTCATCAAGGAAGGCTTGGTCAATGGCATTGCCCACATCACTGGTGGTGGCTTTATCGAAAATGTCTCTCGTATGTTTGCAGATGACCTAGCTGCTGAGATTGATGAAAGCAAAGTTCCAGTGCTTCCTATTTTCAAAGCTCTTGAAAAATATGGTAAAATCAAACATGAAGAAATGTTTGAAATCTTCAATATGGGTGTGGGACTTATGCTAGCAGTCAGCCCTGAAAATGTAGGTCGTGTCAAGGAATTGCTGGATGAACCAGTCTATGAAATTGGTCACATCGTCAAGAAAGAAAACGAAAGTGTCATCATCAAATGAAAAAAATAGCGGTTTTTGCCTCTGGTAATGGCTCAAATTTTCAGGTGATAGCGGAACAATTTCCAGTAGAGTTTGTCTTTTCAGACCATCGTGACGCCTATGTGCTCGAACGTGCAGACAAGCTCGGCGTTCTGTCCTATGATTTTGAACTCAAGGAGTTTGAGAGCAAGGCAGACTACGAAGCGGCCCTTGTCGAACTCTTGGAAGAACACCAGATTGACTTGGTTTGTCTAGCAGGCTACATGAAAATCGTTGGGCCAACCTTATTGGCGGCTTATGAAGGCAGGATTGTCAACATTCATCCAGCCTACCTGCCAGAATTTCCAGGAGCTCATGGGATTGAGGATGCTTGGAATGCTGGCGTTGCTGAGAGCGGCGTGACCATTCATTGGGTGGATTCAGGTGTGGATACAGGAAAGGTTATCAAACAAGTGCGTGTGCCACGGCTTGAAGGGGATACCCTAGATACTTTCGAGACTCGCATACACGAAACAGAGTACAAACTGTATCCAGAATTGTTGGATAGTTTGGGAGTGGAGAGGAAGAAATGATTATGGACCAATACTATATGGAGTTAAAGAATAAGTTATCTAACAGACCAATCCTACTGGATAATACTAATGATTTTCTTTTTGTTTTAGTAAATACAGTGAAAGCTATGATAGAAAATACTGATAAAAGTCAGCTTTCAGAGTTAGATAAAATTTTAGACGGTGTCACAAGTCAAGAATTGAAACTTGCCTATGATTTTTGTCAAGGGAAATTCGGTCAAGCAGGTTTTTCTTATCGTAGGCACCCGAATTATTTTTATTTGTCCAGTTTAATTGCGACTTTTCCAGAATTTGAGTTGTCTAAAGCAGACCGAGATTACCTCAAAGGAATCATAAATTTTGATAACTACCTTTTATATGAGTTAGATTAGTCTTTAATCACCTCAAAACCCTATTTATTCAAAAGGAGAAAAAATGATTGAGCTGAAATTAGTAGATGAGAGCAGTTTTCAGGCAGTGCTGGATTTGAAAATATCTGAAGCTGATGAACGAGCACGTTTTGTGGCTCCAAATGTACGCTCTTTAGCTGACGCATGGCTCTACCGGGAAAATGAAGATGTGTTTCCGAGGGCAATCTATTGGGATAAGCAAGTGGTTGGCTTTCTCCTGCTGGAAATAGACAAGGATGAAGCGGAATACTTTATCTGGCGGATAATGATTGGTCAGCAGTACCAAGGAAGAGGTTATGGTAGAAAAGCCTTGGAAGTTCTAATCAAAGAGGCTCAGATGGATAGAGTCTGCAGTCATATTGTTGCAGATTATGTGGTTGGAAATGAAAAAATGAAGCACCTGTTGACTAGTTTGGGTTTTCAGGAAACAGGATTTATAGAAGAAAATAACGAAGTCGCTATGCGCTTGGACTTAAAGAAAGAGGAATAGAATGACGAAAAAAGCCTTAATCAGCGTCTCAGACAAAGTGGGTATTGTTGAATTTGCCCAAGAACTTAAAAAACTCGGTTGGGACATCATCTCAACAGGTGGGACCAAGGTTGCCCTTAATAATGCTGGGGTAGATACCATTGCGATTGATGATGTGACTGGGTTCCCAGAAATGATGGATGGTCGTGTCAAGACCCTTCACCCAAATATCCACGGGGGACTTTTGGCTCGTCGTGACTTGGATAGTCACTTGGAAGCAGCTAAGGACAATCAGATTGAGTTCATCGACCTTGTTGTGGTCAACCTTTATCCATTCAAGGAAACAATCCTCAAACCGGATGTGACTTACGCTGATGCAGTTGAAAACATTGACATCGGTGGGCCATCTATGCTTCGTTCAGCAGCAAAAAATCATGCCAGTGTGACGGTTGTGGTAGACCCTGCTGACTATACAGTGGTTTTGGACGAGTTGTCAGTTAACGGCGAAACCACTTACGAAACTCGCCAACGTTTGGCAGCCAAGGTTTTCCGTCACACAGCGGCTTATGATGCCTTGATTGCAGAGTATTTCACAACTCAAGTGGGTGAAAGCAAACCTGAAAAGCTGACCTTGACTTATGACCTCAAGCAGGCCATGCGTTATGGGGAAAATCCTCAACAGGATGCAGATTTCTACCAAAAAGCCTTGCCGACTGACTACTCGATTGCATCTGCTAAACAGCTTAACGGGAAAGAATTGTCATTCAACAATATCCGTGATGCGGATGCTGCCATTCGTATCATTCGTGATTTCAAAGATCGTCCAACCGTTGTGGCTCTCAAACATATGAATCCATGTGGAATTGGTCAAGCTGACGACATCGAGACTGCTTGGGACTATGCTTATGAGTCTGACCCAGTCTCAATTTTCGGTGGAATCGTCGTTCTCAACCGTGAGTTGGATGTTGCGACAGCTGAGAAGATGCATGGTGTTTTCCTTGAAATCATCATCGCACCAAGTTATACGGATGAAGCGCTAGCTATTTTGACCAATAAAAAGAAAAACTTGCGTATCCTTGCCTTGCCATTTGATGCTCAAGAGGCTAGCGAAGTGGAAGCAGAATACACAGGTGTTGTCGGTGGACTTCTGGTACAAAACCAAGACGTGGTCAAAGAAAGCCCAGCTGACTGGCAAGTGGTGACCAAACGCCAGCCAACTGAGACAGAAGCGACTGCTCTTGAGTTTGCTTGGAAAGCTATCAAGTACGTCAAATCAAACGGTATCATCGTAACCAATGACCACATGACACTTGGTGTCGGTCCGGGTCAAACTAACCGTGTGGCTTCTGTTCGCATCGCTATTGAGCAAGCTAAAGACCGTCTTGACGGCGCTGTTCTTGCTTCGGATGCCTTCTTCCCATTTGCGGATAATGTGGAAGAAATCGCCAAAGCAGGGATCAGGGCTATCATCCAGCCGGGTGGATCCGTCCGTGACCAAGAGTCTATCGAAGCTGCTGACAAATATGGCTTGACAATGGTCTTTACAGGTGTGAGACATTTTAGACATTAAGAACGTTAAAGGGAAGAAAACAGTTTCTTTCCTTTTTTGCGTAAAAATGCGGATTGAAACAAGATTAAAACGAACGTTTGTGGTATAATATTATTAAATAATTCGCAAAAGAGGTTGAGGGATGAAGCTGTTAGTTGTCGGTTCGGGTGGTCGTGAACATGCGATTGCTAAGAAGTTGCTTGAGTCAAAAGACGTTGAAAAAGTATTTGTAGCTCCTGGGAATGACGGTATGACTCTGGATGGTCTGGAATTGGTAAATATCTCTATTTCCGAACATTCTAAATTGATTGACTTCGCAAAGGCCAACGATATTGCTTGGACCTTTATCGGTCCAGATGACGCCCTTGCGGCTGGTATCGTGGATGATTTCCATGCAGCTGGTCTCAAAGCCTTTGGTCCGACAAGATTGGCAGCGGAGCTGGAGTGGTCCAAGGATTTTGCTAAGGAAATCATGGTCAAATATGGCGTTCCGACAGCAGCCTATGGCACATTTTCAGATTTCGAGGAAGCCAAGGCTTATATCGAAAAGCAGGGGGCGCCTATCGTAGTCAAGGCGGATGGCTTGGCGCTTGGGAAGGGTGTTGTCGTTGCGGAGACGGTTGAGCAAGCAGTCGAAGCAGCTCACGAGATGCTTTTGGACAATAAATTTGGTGACTCAGGTGCGCGTGTGGTTATTGAGGAATTCCTCGACGGAGAGGAATTTTCACTTTTTGCCTTTGTCAATAGAGACAAGTTCTACATCATGCCAACAGCTCAGGACCACAAACGTGCATACGATGGCGACAAGGGACCTAACACTGGTGGGATGGGGGCCTATGCGCCAGTTCCACACTTACCACAGAGTGTAGTTGATACAGCGGCTGAGACTATTGTCAAGCCAATCCTTGAAGGGATGATCAAAGAAGGCCGTCCGTATCTTGGCATCCTCTATGCAGGGCTTATCCTGACAGCAGAAGGTCCTAAAGTCATCGAGTTCAATGCTCGCTTTGGAGATCCTGAAACACAGATTATCTTGCCTCGTTTGACATCTGACTTTGCACAAAATATTACAGATATTCTGGATAGCAAGGAGCCAAACATCACCTGGACGGATAAGGGTGTGACTCTGGGTGTGGTTGTCGCATCAAACGGCTACCCGCTAGACTATGAAAAAGGTGTCAAGTTGCCAGCCAAAACCGATGGCGACATTATCACCTATTATGCAGGGGCTAAGTTTGCAGAAAATAGCAGAGCACTGATCTCAAACGGCGGACGAGTTTATATGCTCGTTACCACAGCAGCCACCGTCAAAGAAGCCCAAGCCAGCATCTACCAAGAACTATCCCAACAAAAAATAGAAGGACTCTTCTACCGAACAGATATCGGAAGCAAGGCAATTAAGTAAAGATATAAGAATAACGCGCCGTAGTCGCCAAACACGATAATGGTCGTCGTGGTGAAAAGACCAGAACAGTGAATGTTCTGGTCAGGGGGAAACTTTGAGACCTTAGGCTCAAAGTTTAGGAATGAAACCGAAGGTTTGCTTCCGTCCCCACCACCTAAGACCATTATCAAAAAAGAAGAAAAAAGGAAAAATTATGACTAAACCAATTATTTCCATCATCATGGGCTCAAAATCCGACTGGGCAACCATGCAAAAAACAGCAGAAGTCCTAGACCGCTTCGGTGTAGCCTACGAGAAGAAGGTTGTCTCTGCCCACCGCACACCAGACCTCATGTTCAGACATGCCGAAGAAGCTCGTAGCCGTGGCATCAAGGTCATTATCGCAGGTGCAGGTGGCGCAGCCCACTTGCCAGGAATGGTAGCTGCCAAAACAACCCTTCCAGTCATTGGCGTGCCAGTCAAATCTCGTGCCCTTAGTGGCGTGGATTCACTCTATTCTATCGTTCAGATGCCGGGTGGGGTGCCTGTTGCGACAATGGCTATCGGTGAAGCTGGTGCGACAAATGCGGCTCTCTTCGCCCTCCGTCTTCTTTCAGTAGAGGATCAAGCTATCGCGACGGCTTTGGCAGATTTTGCAGAAGAACAAGGAAAAATCGCAGAGGAGTCTACCAATGAGCTCATCTAAAACAATCGGAATTATCGGTGGCGGTCAACTGGGTCAGATGATGGCCATTTCTGCTATCTACATGGGGCACAAGGTTATCGCGCTGGATCCTGCGGCGGATTGCCCGGCCTCTCGCGTGGCGGAAATCATTGTGGCACCTTATAACGATGTGGACGCCCTCCGTCAGTTGGCAGACCGTTGCGATGTCCTCACTTACGAGTTTGAAAATGTCGACGCTGACGGTTTGGATGCCGTTATCAAGGATGGACAACTCCCTCAAGGAACAGATCTGCTCCGCATTTCGCAAAATCGTATTTTTGAAAAGGACTTTTTGTCAAACAAGGCTCAAGTCACTGTGGCACCCTACAAGGTCGTGACTTCTAGCCTAGACTTGGCAGATATCGACTTGTCGAAAAACTATGTCCTCAAGACTGCGACTGGTGGCTACGATGGTCATGGACAAAAGGTTATTCGTTCAGAAGCAGACTTGGAAGCAGCCTATGCGCTAGCAGACTCAGCAGACTGCGTCTTGGAAGAATTTGTCAACTTTGACCTTGAGATTTCTGTCATCGTGTCAGGAAATGGCAAGGAGGTGACGTTTTTCCCAGTTCAGGAAAATATCCACCGCAACAATATCCTGTCTAAGACCATCGTACCAGCCCGCATTTCTGAAAGTCTAGCAGACAAGGCTAAAGCTATGGCAGTGCGAATCGCAGAACAACTCAACTTGTCTGGAACTCTCTGTGTGGAAATGTTTGCGACAGCTGATGACATCATTGTCAATGAGATTGCTCCACGACCACACAACTCAGGCCATTACTCTATTGAAGCCTGTGATTTCTCTCAGTTTGACACCCATATTCTCGGTGTTCTCGGAGCACCATTGCCAGCCATAAAACTACATGCGCCTGCCGTCATGCTTAACGTTCTCGGCCAGCATGTTGAGGTCGCTAAAAAATATGTCACAGAAAATCCAAGCGCCCATCTCCACATGTATGGTAAAATAGAAGCAAAGCATAATCGTAAGATGGGACATGTGACTTTGTTTAGTGATGTACCGGATAGTGTGGAAGAGTTTGGGGAAGGGATTGATTTTTAGGACAAGTTCATGATACAAATTATCGTTAATACATTTATTGAAAAGGATAAGACTGGAGCAGTTGTCGAAGTCTTGTATGCCAGTGCTGACCAAGATAAGGTACAAGCTAAATATGAAGAACTAGCTGCACAATACCCCGAAAATTATTTAGCTATCTATGATGTACCGCTGGATACGGATTTGAATATACTAGATCATTACCCGTCTGTGTTTATTGGAAAAGAGGAGTTTGAGTAGAAATCTTGGTTTACCTAGATAGCTTATTCCCAACAGCTTAAGAAGAAAGGAAAAATGAACAACATGATCAACCGTTACTCTCGCCCTGAGATGGCGAATATTTGGAGCGAAGAAAATAAATACCGTGCTTGGCTTGAAGTGGAAATCTTGGCTGATGAGGCATGGGCTGAGTTGGGGGAAATCCCTAAGGAAGATGTGGCTTTGATTCGTGAGAAAGCGGATTTTGACATTGACCGTATTTTGGAAATTGAGCAGGAGACGCGCCACGATGTGGTGGCTTTCACGCGTGCGGTTTCTGAGACTCTTGGTGAAGAGCGCAAGTGGGTTCACTATGGCTTGACTTCTACTGACGTGGTGGACACGGCCTATGGTTACCTCTACAAGCAGGCCAACGACATCATCCGTCGTGACCTTGAAAACTTCACTAATATCATCGCTGACAAGGCCAAGGAGCACAAGTTCACCATCATGATGGGGCGTACTCATGGTGTGCACGCTGAGCCGACAACTTTTGGTCTTAAATTGGCAACTTGGTATAGCGAAATGAAACGCAATATCGAGCGTTTCGAGCATGCGGCTGCTGGTGTAGAAGCTGGTAAGATTTCTGGTGCGGTTGGGAACTTTGCCAATATCCCACCATTTGTAGAGGAGTATGTCTGCAACAAGCTTGGTATCCGTGCTCAAGAAATCTCTACACAAGTCCTTCCTCGTGACCTTCACGCTGAGTACTTTGCAGTTCTTGCCAGCATTGCGACTTCAATCGAACGTATGGCGACTGAGATTCGTGGTTTGCAAAAATCTGAACAACGCGAAGTGGAAGAATTCTTTGCTAAAGGGCAAAAAGGTTCATCTGCAATGCCTCACAAACGCAACCCAATCGGTTCTGAAAACATGACAGGTTTGGCGCGTGTTATCCGTGGTCACATGATTACGGCTTATGAGAATGTCGCTCTCTGGCATGAACGTGACATTTCCCACTCATCAGCTGAGCGTATCATTACACCAGATACGACCATTTTGATTGACTACATGCTCAACCGTTTTGGAAATATCGTCAAGAACTTGACAGTTTTCCCAGAAAATATGATCCGCAACATGAACTCGACTTTTGGTCTTATCTTTAGCCAACGGGCTATGTTGACATTGATTGAAAAAGGCATGACCCGTGAGCAAGCCTATGACTTGGTGCAACCAAAAACAGCCTACTCTTGGGACAACCAAGTAGACTTTAAACCACTTCTTGAGGCAGATTCAGAAGTAACATCACGTCTCACACAAGAAGAAATCGATGAAATCTTCAACCCAGTTTATTACACCAAACGAGTGGATGATATCTTTGAACGTCTTGGACTAGGTGATTAATTAAAAAATAAACAGCGAGCTTCAATCTCGCTGTTTATTTTTTATCGAAAAGACTTAGTCTTCTTTTCTTTTAGTGAGTCCATAAGCTGCTAGTGTGGCCATGAGTCCTGCGACTACTAGTCCTGCAGAATCGTGAGTTCCTGTTTCAGGAAGTTTTTTCTCTGTTACCACAGGAGCTGGATCTTGAGGAAGAGCTTTGCTTTCCTCAGCAGGAGCAGTTGATGGAGCTGGTTGGCTTGGGATTTCTAGTTTTGGTTTTTCTTCAGCAATAGCGGCTTGTCCGTTTTCATCGCCTACATGTGTTACCATAGTTCCGACTTCGACTATTTGAGTAACGGCTTCCTGTGCTACGACACTATTTACAAGTGTTTTCACTTCCTTACCATCGGCAGAAGTGCTCACAGAGTAGAAGTTGCTACGATGTCCATTGACGCCCTTAGTAATGACTTGTGTTTTTCCTTTGAGTAAGAGTGGATTTTCACGAGTCACTGTGGTAAATGGAATTTCTTCTTCTTGGATATCCAGTCTAGGTTTTACCTCAGTAGTTGGTGCAAGACCACTTTCATCACCCTTGTGAGTTACAGGAGAGCCAACTTCAACCACTTGGTTTATAACTTCTTTGGTTACCTGGCTATCAAGGACTGTTTCTGTTGTTTTTCCATTTTCAGTGAGTACAGAGATGTAATGAGTTCGTTCACCTTTGACTCCTGCTGTGATAATATTTTCCTGACCAGCTGGGAGGTTAGGATTTTCTTTCTTGATAACTTCAAATGGAATTTCTTCAGTTCTTGTGATGAGTTCTGGTCTGGTTTCAACATTGGCAGCCACTTCATTTTCATCTAGGCTTCCTGAATGAGTTGCAGCTGGTTTGAGGCCTTGAAGAGCGGCTTTTAGGTTGGCTACAAGTGTGTCAAGCTCAGCTTGTTTATTACGGTTGAGGCTGTAATTTAGAGCTGTTTTAGCTGCGTCAAGGGCCTCAAGACTTTCTTTACTATATCCTTCTAAGTTTGTAGGAATTTTAGCTAATTCTTCGCGGAGAGCATTATAATTAGCACGGAAGTAGTCTTTGTTGTGGTCTGCAAAGGCAGTCATGAGTTCAAAGATTTCCTCTTCCTTGTACTCAGCGCTTGGTCTATCTGCCCAGATTGAAAGCATACTTCCGACTGTTGGAAGATCTACTTCAGGATATTTGGTAGAAGCTAGTTGATTGAATGGAACTTTTCCAGAATTTTCAACTGCTTTTGAAAGAGGGTAAGCTTCATCTTGTTTGTGATTGCCTATAACATAATACCAGTCACCGTTGGTATTCAAGAATTTATAGCCTTTGCTTGCTAGGTATTGAGGTGATGCGAGGTTGTATCCCCACCAACCTTTAGACCAGTAAGAAATCAAGACATCTTTGTCAAACTGAACATCGTCCTTGTCTTCATAGTAGAAGCCATCGTTGAAGGCCATTGGTTGAAGCCCTCTTTCTTTGGCCATAGCTGCGAGGGTGTTGGCATATTCGGCAAATTTGCCATAGAGTTGATACCACTTGAGGTAGTACCAGCCTTGGGCACTAGTCGCATCGTTGGCGTATTCGTCAGTACCAAAGTTGAAAATCTTTGTTTTACCTGCAAAGAAGTCCATGTATTTACCGATGAGGGCTTTTACAAAGTTCATCGCTTCTTCGTTTTTCAAGTCCATAGTTGTTTTTGAAACTTTATCAAAGTGGGCTTGAGGATTTTTAATACCTAATTTTTCCATGGCAACCAGCATAGCATCCATGTGACCTGGACTGTTAATAGCTGGGATGAGACCGATGTCCTTAGATTTAGCGTATTCAATTAGCTCTGTCACTTCTGCCTGTGTTAGTGCAGTACCGTTTGGATCGTCGTAGTAAGCTTTAGTTCCTTCGGTAATAGCTTTTTTAACGTCATTACTAGCATAGGTTTTTCCGTTGGCAGTAATGGTCATATCATCGAGTAGAAAGCGAAGTCCGTCATTTCCTAGAAGGAGATGGACATCAGAATATCCGAGCTCACTGGCCTTGTCTACGATGCGTTTGAGCTGGTCCAGAGTAAAGTATTTGCGTCCAGCATCGATTGAGATTACCTTGTTTTTGGCAAGTTTTTCAACCTCACGTTTAGCTTCTTCTTCTTTTTGAGCTTCAGGCGTGAGGGTCAAGTTGTTGACAGTTTCTTGAAGTTTAGCAATGGCTTGATCAATCGTATCTTGTTGGGCACGGCTAAGGTTGCTATCGAGAGAGCGAATAGCTTTTTCAGCTTTTTTTACGGCCGCGACGCTTTCTGCAGTATAACGGTTCAGGTCTTTTGGTACCTCGTTAAGTGCTTGCTCTGCAGATTCATAATCAGCTGCGAAGTATTCAGCGTTGGCATTTGCAAAATGACGCATGAGTTTGAAGAGGTGTGATGGTGAATAACGTGCAGATGGAGTGTCAGCCCAAGCAGCTACCATACCACCGATGATTGGGATATCAGCTCCTTCTGTTTTTGGTACAGAAGTGATTGGTGTGTTTTTAATACCATTGAGCCCCTGATCGAGATTGTACCAGCCTTGGCCATCAGCGTTTCGTCCAAGAACGTAGTACCAAGCATCATTGGTATTAAGGATTTGGTGACCTTTTTCAGCTAGTAGTTTAGAAGAAGCGACATCGTAGCCCCCCCAACCACCAGTCCACATAGAAACGATGATGTCTTTGTCAAAACTACCAAAGCTTGTATCTCCATTGTAGTAGATACCGTCGTTAAAGGCCATTGGTTTGAGACCGTGAGATTTTACAATACGAGCGAGATCATTAGCGTAAGAGATGAATTTTTCATATCCTTTTTCAGGGTAACCTTCATTTGGATAATATTTATCAGCTTGAAGCACACTCCAACCTTTAGCATCTGTCGCATCATTAGCATATTCATCTAGTCCAATATTGAAAATTTCAGATTTGTTAGAGAAGTAGTTAGCGTATTTGTCAATCAGAGTTTTTGTGAAATCGACTGCTTGTTTATTATTTAAGTCAACAGTTCGTTCCGATTTTTTACCAAAATAATCAAAGTTAGGATTCTCAATGCCAAGTTCTTTCATAGCATGGAGCATAGCATCCATATGTCCAGGACTATTGACAGTTGGAATTACTCCAATTCCTTTATCTTTCGCATAATTAATCAAATCTGTCATCTGACTTTCAGTGAGATGGTTACCATTTGGATCATCGTAATAGGCATTTGTTCCATTTTCAATGGCGCGTTTGACATCATCATTAGAGTAGGTTTTATCGCCCACTTTCATAGACATATCATCCAACATGAAACGGAGGCCATCGTTACCTACCAAGAGATGAAGATCTGTGTAACCATATTCTTTAGCTTTGTCGATAATTTCTTTGAGTTGCTCAGGTGAGAAATATTTACGTCCGGCATCAATTGAAACGATTTTTCGTTTAGCTAATTTTTCATTTTCAGTTGTAGCACGTTCCTTTCCTGCCTCTGTTGCTGGTTTGTCAGCCTCAGCTTTCGTTTCATCTTTTTTAGCTGATTTTTCCTTGTCAGCTTCTGACTTATCAGTCTTGTCTGTATCCGACTCTTTAGAATTAGCCTCTTTCTGCTCTTCCTTTTTAGGGCTAGCTTCTTCTGCCTTTTTATTAGCAGTTTCTTTTTCAGCAGAAGTTGGAGTTACCACTTCTGCTTTATCACTAGGAGTTGAACTAACTTCCTCTTGTGGTTTTTCTTCTGTTTTTGGAAGACTAGCTACCTTATCAGTAGCTGGAGTTTCTGTTTCTACAGTTTTTGGAGCCTCTGGTTGAAGCTCTGCTTTAGGTGTTTCCTCAGTCCGATTTTCGGATGATTGAGGGGAATCAGAAACCGTATGGATGGTCGGTTGGTTTTCTGTAGTAGTAGGAGTAACTCCATCGGCTGCAACAGTCTGTGCTTGGAAGGCAAATCCAATTAGAACAGAAGCTGCTCCTACAGCGTATTTACGAATAGAAAAACGCTGTTGTTTTTCATGTTTCATTGCAAAACCTCCTGATTGCATTGTTATATTGATAGCGATTATATAAATCAACGCCCTTATTTTATTTCTTATATTAACGAGAGTCAAGAGGAGATGACAAAAACTATAATAAGTATAAAAAAATATAAAATTTAAACTTAAGATTTCAGATTGGTCGGAAAAAATGCATATATATCTAGTATAATTTTTGGTTCTATTTCTATAAAATATTCCACAAATTATAGAATCTTCCAAAAATAGGTAAGCGCTACCTTTTTGGTGTGGTATAATAAGCATAGAAAAAGCCCGAGCGATTAGGCTCAGGCTTTCTTCTTAGTGATCACGGTCACATGAGATGAATTTAATCTTGTAGTAATCAGATCGTTTGTAAGTTTCACTGTATTCTAAAACTTGGCCAGTTGATTCGAGTTTGGTGATTTTAGTTTGTAGGACAGTAGGGAATTGTTCATCGACTCCGAGGACTGAAGCCGCATGTTCTGGAGTTGGAAAGACTATTTCGTTGATTTCTTCAAAGTGTTCATCATTCATGTGAATGTGGTAGTCTAACTTGAAACGATTATAGATAGAACTATAGTATTCAAGGTTTGGATAATTTGCGTTGATATATTGTTCTGGGATGTAGGATGTATGGTAGATATAAACGACACCGTTTGATTCGCGGATACGTTCAATCTTGTAGTAGAATTGATCGCCACGTAGACCCAATTTTTCCAAGTAAACGAGCTTGTTTCCGCGTTCAATTGAAAGAACAGTTACCTTATCATCTTTAGCATTAAAGAGTTCAATATCTGAAAACTCTACAAGCTTGTGTTTGCGTGCACGTGAAACGAAGGTTCCTTTTCCTTGTTGGCGGACAATATAGCCATCTTTAGCAAGGTCGTTTAAGGCGCGGACAACTGTGATAGAGCTGACATCGTACATTGAAATGAGTTCTGCTTCAGTGTAAAATTTATCTCCACTGCTAAACTGCCCAGAGATGATTTTATTTTTTAATTCGTCTTTTATGTATTGATATTTGGGAATTGCCATATTTTTACCTCTATTTTCCTTCTCCATAGAAAATTTTACCATAAAAGCGAAAAAAATAGTAGTCTTTTGAATAAAAAATTAGAATAATAGTTTGAAAAATTAAGCGATATAGGGATTGCTCATATTTTATCAATGTATTCTATACAAAATTATTTTAGGTCCTATATTCCGAATTTAAAGAGCGTTTGAAATGGGTCTAAAAATGTTTGAAACTAATTGAATGTGTGTATAATAGTAAAAATGCAGTAAATATCCCGACAATTTCTATTGACAATTCAAACAGATTGGTTTATAATTAATATAACAACAAATGAAAGCGCAAACTTTCGCGGTCGGAAGGTAGTTTTATGACACGATTTGAGATACGAGATGATTTCTATCTCGATGGAAAATCATTTAAGATTTTATCTGGTGCCATTCATTATTTTAGGGTTCCTCCAGAGGATTGGTATCATTCGCTCTATAACTTGAAGGCTCTTGGTTTTAATACGGTAGAGACTTATGTTGCTTGGAATTTACACGAGCCTCGTGAAGGTGAGTTTCATTTTGAAGGTGATCTGGATTTAGAGAAATTTCTCCAAATAGCGCAGGATTTGGGTCTCTACGCAATTGTGCGTCCGTCTCCATTTATCTGTGCGGAATGGGAATTCGGTGGCTTACCAGCTTCGCTCTTGACCAAGAACATGCGAATTCGCTCATCCGACCCAGCATATATCGAGGCAGTTGGTCGCTACTATGATCAGTTATTGCCAAGACTGGTGCCTCGTTTGTTGGACAATGGTGGCAATATTCTCATGATGCAGGTTGAAAATGAGTATGGTTCTTACGGAGAAGATAAGGCTTACCTGAGAGCGATTCGACAGTTGATGGAAGAGCGTGGCGTAACCTGTCCACTCTTTACATCAGATGGTCCATGGAGAGCAACTCTGAAAGCTGGAACCTTAATAGAAGATGATCTCTTTGTAACAGGGAACTTTGGTTCTAAGGCACCTTACAACTTTTCACAGATGCAGGAATTCTTTGATGAACATGGGAAGAAATGGCCACTCATGTGTATGGAGTTCTGGGATGGTTGGTTTAATCGCTGGAAAGAACCGATTATCACACGGGATCCTAAGGAATTGGCAGATGCAGTTCGAGAGGTTTTGGAACAAGGCTCTATCAATCTTTACATGTTCCACGGTGGTACAAACTTTGGTTTCATGAATGGTTGCTCAGCTCGAGGAACTTTGGACCTGCCACAAGTTACGTCTTATGATTACGATGCCCTTCTGGATGAAGAAGGAAATCCAACTGCTAAATATCTTGCAGTCAAGAAGATGATGGCAACACATTTTTCAGAGTATCCGCAGTTGGAACCACTCTACAAAGAGAGTATGGAGTTGGATGCTATTCCACTAGTTGAAAAAGTTTCTTTGTTTGAAACCTTAGATAGCTTGTCAAGTCCTGTAGAAAGTCTCTATCCTCAAAAGATGGAGGAGCTGGGACAAAGTTATGGCTACCTACTTTATCGAACAGAAACAAACTGGGATGCAGAAGAAGAAAGACTTCGTATCATTGATGGTCGAGATAGGGCTCAGCTGTATGTCGATGGTCAGTGGGTTAAAACTCAATATCAGACAGAGATTGGGGAAGATATTTTTTATCAAGGTAAAAAGAAAGGGCTATCTAGGTTAGATATCTTGATAGAAAATATGGGGCGTGTCAACTATGGGCATAAGTTCTTAGCGGATACGCAACGTAAGGGAATTCGGACAGGGGTCTGTAAGGATCTGCATTTCTTACTAAACTGGAAACACTATCCACTCCCACTAGACAATCCTGAGAAAATTGATTTTTCAAAAGGATGGACTCAAGGACAACCAGCCTTTTACGCTTATGACTTTACAGTCGAAGAGCCAAAAGATACTTACCTAGACTTGTCTGAGTTTGGTAAGGGAGTTGCCTTTGTCAATGGGCAGAATCTAGGACGTTTTTGGAACGTTGGCCCAACTCTCTCACTTTATATCCCTCATTGCTATCTCAAGGAAGGTGCCAACCGCATCATTATCTTTGAAACAGAAGGTCAATATAAAGAAGAGATTCATTTAACTCGTAAACCTACACTAAAACATATAAAGGGGGAAAACTTATGACAATTGTAGGATGCCGTATTGATGGACGTTTGATCCACGGACAAGTAGCCAATCTTTGGGCTGGAAAACTAAATGTTTCACGCATTATGGTTGTAGACGACGAAGTTGTCAACAACGATATTGAAAAGAGTGGTTTGAAACTTGCGACACCACCAGGTGTGAAATTGAGTATTTTGCCAGTTGAGAAAGCTGCAGCCAATATTCTTGCTGGCAAATACGATAGCCAACGTCTCTTTATCGTGGCTCGTAAACCGGACCGCTTCCTTGGTTTGGTAGAAGCAGGTGTACCACTTGAAACTCTTAATGTTGGGAATATGTCTCAAACACCAGAAACTCGTTCTATTACACGTTCTATCAACGTAGTAGACAAGGATGTGGAAGACTTCCACAAACTGGCAGAAAAAGGTGTTAAACTTACTGCTCAGATGGTTCCAAATGATCCAATTTCAGACTTTTTGAGCTTATTAAAATAGGAAAAAAATTTTTAGGAGGTCATTGTTATGATACAATGGTGGCAAATTTTACTTCTCACTTTGTACTCAGCTTATCAAATCTGTGATGAGTTGACGATCGTTTCATCTGCAGGTTCCCCTGTATTTGCTGGTTTCATTACTGGTTTAATCATGGGAGATGTGACTACTGGTTTACTTATCGGTGGTAACTTGCAACTGTTCGTTCTTGGGGTTGGTACCTTCGGTGGTGCTTCTCGTATCGACGCAACTTCTGGTGCGGTTCTTGCGACAGCCTTCTCTGTTTCACAAGGAATTGATGCACCGCTTGCAATTACTACAATCGCTGTACCAGTAGCAGCTCTCTTGACTTACTTCGACGTTCTTGGTCGTATGACTACTACCTTCTTCGCTCACCGTGTGGATGCTGCAATCGAACGCTTTGACTATAAAGGTATTGAACGCAACTACTTGCTTGGTGCGATTCCGTGGGCTCTATCTCGTGCCCTTCCAGTCTTCTTTGCCCTTGCTTTTGGTGGTGCCTTTGTACAATCAGTAGTAGACTTCGTTGAAGCCTACAAATGGGTTGCAGATGGCTTGACACTCGCAGGACGTATGCTTCCAGGTCTTGGATTTGCAATCTTGCTTCGTTACCTTCCAGTTAAACGTAACCTTCACTACCTTGCTATGGGATTTGGTTTGACAGCTATGTTGACTGTTCTTTACTCATATGTAACAGGTCTTGGTGGCGCTGTTGCTGGTATCGTAGGTACTCTTCCTGCTGAAGTTGCTGAAAAAATTGGTTTCGTGAACAACTTCAAAGGTTTGTCTATGATTGGTATTTCTATCGTAGGTATTTTCCTTGCAGTGCTTCACTTCAAAAATAGCCAAAAAGTAGTTGTAGCAGCACCTTCTACACCATCAGAAAGTGGGGAAATCGAAGATGACGAATTCTAATTACAAACTTACAAAAGAAGATTTTAATCAAATCAACAAACGTAGCTTGTTTACTTTCCAATTAGGTTGGAACTACGAACGTATGCAAGCTTCTGGTTACCTTTACATGATCTTGCCTCAGTTGCGTAAAATGTATGGTGATGGAACTCCTGAATTGAAAGAAATGATGAAAGTTCATACTCAATTCTTCAATACTTCGCCATTCTTCCATACCATTATCGCTGGTTTTGACCTTGCCATGGAAGAAAAAGATGGTGTGGGTTCAAAAGACGCTGTTAACGGTATCAAGACAGGTTTGATGGGACCATTCGCTCCTCTTGGGGATACAATCTTTGGTTCACTTGTACCTGCTATCATGGGGTCAGTCGCAGCAACTATGGCTATCGCTGGTCAACCTTGGGGGATCTTCCTTTGGATTGCAGTTGCAGTAGCGTATGACATCTTCCGTTGGAAACAGTTGGAATTTGCCTACAAAGAAGGGGTTAACCTTATCAACAACATGCAAAGTACTTTGACAGCTTTGATTGACGCTGCATCTGTACTTGGTGTCTTCATGATGGGTGCTCTTGTAGCAACAGTAATTAACTTTGAAATTTCTTACAAATGGGCAATCGGTGAGAAGATGATTGACTTCCAAGACATCTTGAACCAAATCTTCCCACGCTTGCTTCCAGCAATCTTTACTGCCTTTATCTTCTGGTTGCTTGGTAAGAAAGGTATGAACTCTACTAAAGCTATCGGTATTATTATCGTACTTGCTTTGGCTCTTTCTGCCTTTGGTAAATTTGTACTTGGAATGTAATTCCTTATGACCAAATCATTAATTTTGGTGAGCCATGGTCGCGTCTGTGAGGAGCTTAAAGGTAGCACAGAAATGATTATGGGCCCACAAGACAACATTTACACAGTAGCTCTTCTTCCAGAAGATGGCCCAGAAGACTTTACTGCAAAATTTGAAGCAGCTATTGAAGGGTTGGATGATTTCCTAGTCTTTGCGGATCTTCTCGGTGGAACACCATGCAACGTGGTCAGCCGTTTGATCATGGAAGGTCGTGACATCGAACTTTATGCAGGGATGAATCTTCCAATGGTGATTGAATTTATCAATGCGAGCCTAACAGGCGCAGATGCGGACTATAAGATCCGTGCTGCAGAAAGCATTGTGAAAGTTAATGACCTGTTAGCGGACTTTGATGATGACGAAGATGAATAATACTCTTCGAAAATCTCTTTAAACTACGTCAACGTCGCCTTACCGTAGGTATATGTTACTGACTTCGTCAATCTTATCCGGCAACCTCAAAACGGTGTTTTGAGCTGACTTCGTCAGTCTNNCCTGCGGCTAGTTTCCTACAGATTTTAGTTGGAGCTTAATTCAATTCATGTGACAACGTGAACATCGTCAGAACAACTTATATAGAATATACATGGGAATGGGGCTTACTCCCATTCCCATCTTTAATAGAAAAAGAGGAACTCAATGCTACATTATACAAAAGAAGACTTGCTCGAATTGGGTGCAGAAATCACGACTCGTGAAATCTACCAACAGCCTGATGTATGGAAAGAAGCTTTTGAATCTTATCAAGCAAAACGTGAAGAAATTGCAGCCTTCCTACAAGGAATTGCGGATAAACATGACTATATCAAGGTTATCTTGACAGGTGCTGGGACTTCTGCTTATGTGGGAGATACCTTGGTGCCTTACTTTAAGGAAGTCTATGACGAACGCAAATGGAATTTCAATGCTATTGCGACAACTGATATCGTTGCCAATCCAGCAACCTATTTGAAAAAAGATGTGGCGACTGTCCTTGTGTCTTTTGCTCGTAGTGGGAACTCGCCTGAAAGTGTGGCGACTGTTGATTTGGCCAAAGCCTTGGTGGATGAGCTTTACCAAGTGACGATTACTTGTGCAGCAGATGGTAAATTGGCTCTTCAAGCTCATGGAGATGACCGCAATCTCTTGCTCTTGCAACCAGCTGCTTCTAATGACGCTGGCTTTGCCATGACTTCTAGCTTTACGTCTATGATGTTGACAGCTCTCTTGGTCTTTGATCCTACAGAATTTGCTGTGAAAGCTGAACGTTTTGAAGTTGTATCTAGTCTTGCCCGTAAAATCCTAGACAATGCAGAAGATGTCAAAGAGCTTGTTGACCTAGACTTTAACCGTGTCATCTATCTAGGTGCTGGTCCTTTCTTCGGCCTTGCTCATGAAGCTCAGCTCAAGATTTTGGAATTGACAGCTGGCCAAGTTGCGACCATGTATGAAAGCCCAGTCGGCTTCCGTCACGGTCCAAAATCACTGATCAATGAAGATACAGTTGTTTTGGTCTTTGGTACAACGACAGACTACACTCGCAAGTATGACTTGGACTTGGTTCGTGAAGTTGCGGGTGATCAGATTGCTCGTCGTGTTGTGCTTTTGAGTGATCAAGCCTTTGGCCTTGAAAATGTCAAAGAAGTGGCCCTTGGTTGTGGCGGTGTCTTGAATGATATTTACCGTGTCTTCCCTTACATCGTTTATGCCCAACTCTTTGCCCTATTGACTTCACTCAAGGTAGAAAACAAACCAGATACACCGTCTCCTACAGGTACAGTAAACCGTGTGGTACAAGGTGTTATCATCCACGAATATCAAAAGTAAGACAGTGTTTATGAATTCTTGATAAAGGAGTTTGTAAATCATACAAGTAAACCATAGATTGTCAGTAGGCTTTCTATGGTTTGTTTGCTTGAGAGAAATAGTAAAAGGAGAACAGAATGAAAGCATACACAGAGCGTGTATTTGGAAATGTTGAGGGCAAGGATGTCTTGGCCTATCGCTTTGAGACGGACGGTGGCTACCAGCTTGATGTTATGACTTATGGTGCGACCATCTTGCGCTATGTCACACCTGATAAGGCTGGAAATTTTGCCAATGTTATCTTGGGATTTAATAATTTTGAAAGCTATATGGGAAATAGTCCCAAGCATGGAGCTAGCGTAGGTCCTGTGGCAGGTCGTATTGCAGGTGCGAGTTTTGAATTAAATGGCAAAACCTATGAACTTGAAGTCAACAATGCTAGCAACTGTAACCATAGTGGTTCAACTGGTTGGGATTCTAGCTTGTTTGAATTGGTTGAAGTAAGCGACCATGGCTTGACCCTCTACACAGAGCGTACAGATGGGACAGGGGGATTTCCTGGAAATCTCAAGATTTGGATTAGTTATCACTTGGAAGAAACTGGTGCCTATGAAATCAGCTACAAGGTAACGACCGATCAGGATACGCTGGTCAATCCAACCAACCACAGCTATTTCAACTTGTCTGGTGATTTCACGCAGACGATTGACCGTCATGTCTTCCAACTAAATACAGAGGGCATTTACCCAATTGCTCCCGACGGTGTTCCTGCCAAAACTCCAGAAGCCAACCGTGATGTGGTCAAACACATCTACAATGGTGCCTTGTTGAAAGATATCTTTGCAGAAGAAGATGAGCAAATCCAGTTGGTATCTGGCTTAGATCATCCATTTGCCCTTCCTGCAGGTCATGACAATGCTGGATTCCTTTATGACCAAAACTCAGGTCGCTTTCTACTTTTCAAGACAGAGGCCCCTTGCTTTGTAGTCTACACAGCAAACTTTGTGGATGAGAGTGTACTTGTGGCTGGTCAGCCAATGGTGCAGCACAATGGGATTGCCCTTGAAGCGCAAGCTTTACCAGATGCCATTCACAGCGACCTCAAAGACCAAGTCATTCTTAAAGCTGGTCAAACCTTCACCAGTAAGACACGTTATGAACTTGTTGTGAAATAAAAAAGCTGGTCAAAAAGTCTTTAAAATTAAAATAACGCATATTGTCAGGTGATGAAAAGTTTGATAATATGCGTTTTATTATGAAATGATTTACTTTATATTATCCTGAAATGGTGTTATTTTTGAGTTATCTGGCTTGACTTTCTTGATGGAAATTATACAATAATTGTAATAATTACAACGAGAAAAGAGGACCATTTATGACCTATGAATACAAGAGTCACATTTATTTGGCAGAGACAGTTTTAAATGTAAAGGATTTGGCCAGTCAAACAGCCTTTTATCAGCAAGTTATTGGTTTAGAAATCTTATCTCAAACTGAGACAGAGTCCATTCTAGGCCTTGGTGGAAAAGTCTTGGTACAGCTGATTCAAGCACAAGAGAGCGGAGAAGTGAGGGAACATTATGGTCTTTACCATTTGGCCATTCTCTTGCCCACACGCAAGGCTTTGGCTGATGTCTTGAAACACCTGACAGATTTACAGATTCCTCTTGTCGGCGGTGCAGACCATGGTTACAGTGAAGCTATTTACTTGGAAGATTTGGAGGGAAATGGCATTGAACTCTATCGAGATAAGCCAGTTTCCACATGGGATATTCGAGAAGATGGATGCATTATCGGAGTGACGGAGGCTCTTGCGGCGCAGGACATTTATGAGTTGGGGGAAAGAGTAGAGCCCTTTATCTTGACAGAAGGTACGAGAATGGGGCATATTCATCTTTCCGTCAAGGATAGTCGAAAGTCCAGCCAGTTTTATCAAAAGGTGTTAGGGCTAGAGGATAAATTCAGTGTGCCTAGCGCTAGTTGGATTGCGGCTGGAGATTACCATCATCATTTAGCAGTTAACGAATGGGGAGGAAAAGGTCTGGATTCGCGTAAGCAAGGCTTACCAGGTTTAGCCTACTATGTCATCGAAGTCGCACATAAAGAAGAACTGTTAACGATTGCCCAACGAGCACAAGAAGTTGACGCACCAATCAAATGTATGACATCGAGCCAATTGGAAATCACAGACTCAGATGGAATTGTGACTCGTATTTGCTTAGCTCGATAGACAGGATGTGATGAAAATCAGAGCATCAATTGTAGAAAGTGGTTTTTATTCTAGTATTAGCTTTTCCTCAGTTCATCAGCTTCCTCCTTGACACTTTGTCAGTTTTTGATACAATAGTACAAAATTAGAGGAGGTAGGTTATGATTCAGAAACATGCGATTCCCATTTTAGAGTTTGATGACAATTCTCAGGCGGTTATCATGCCCAATCACGAGGGGCTGGACTTGCACCTGCCCAAGAAGTGTGTTTATGCCTTTTTAGGTGAGGAGATTGACCGCTATGCGAGGGAAGTAGGGGCCAACTGTGTCGGTGAATTTGTTTCTGCCACCAAGACCTATCCAGTTTATGTCATGAGCTACAAGGGCGAGGAGATTTGTCTGGCTCAGGCTCCTGTTGGTTCAGCTCCAGCAGCCCAGTTTATGGATTGGTTGATTGGCTATGGTGTGGAGCAGATTATTTCCACAGGTACCTGTGGTGTGCTAGCCGATATAGAGGAAAATGCCTTTCTAGTCCCTGTTCGTGCTCTACGAGATGAAGGAGCTAGTTATCACTATGTGGGACCTTCCCGTTATATGGAAATTCAGCCAGAGGCTATTGCTGCCATTGAGCAAGTTTTGGAAGTCAGAGGGATTCCCTATGAAGAAGTCATGACCTGGACGACAGACGGTTTTTACCGAGAAACGGCTGAAAAGGTGGCTTATCGTAAGGCAGAGGGCTGTGCTGTTGTGGAGATGGAGTGTTCTGCGCTTGTGGCAGTAGCCCAACTGCGTGGGGTTCTCTGGGGAGAATTGTTGTTCACAGCTGATTCCTTAGCAGACTTGGACCAGTACGATAGTCGTGACTGGGGATCGGAAGCTTTTGAGAAGGCGTTAGAACTGAGTTTAGCAAGTGTTGTGCAACTTTAGTCGCTTTTCTCGGCAGTTTCTTATCTTAGTGAAGGAGAACTTTAAAAGCTTGATTGCTGATTATTTTTTGCCGAATAAAATAGGAAGTCGGTAGTTTTTAGACGTTTCTAGAAATGGACGAGTTTGGATAACCTCTTTTTTAGGATAAGCGTACGCGATGTTTTGTCCATTCCTATTTGAGATATTTCTTCTGTTTTATGGTACAATGGAAACATGTTATTCAAATTATCTAAGGAAAAAATAGAGCTAGGCTTATCTCGTTTATCGCCAGCCCGTCGTATTTTTTTGAGTTTTGCCTTGGTCATTTTACTAGGCTCTCTTCTTTTGAGCTTGCCCTTTGTCCAAGTTGAAAGCTCACGAGCGACTTATTTTGATCATCTTTTCACTGCTGTCTCTGCAGTCTGTGTGACAGGTCTCTCAACCCTTCCAGTAGCTCACACCTATAATATCTGGGGTCAAATAATCTGTTTGCTCTTGATTCAGATCGGTGGTCTAGGGCTCATGACCTTTATTGGGGTTTTCTATATCCAGAGCAAGCAAAAGCTTAGTCTTCGTAGCCGTGCAACTATTCAGGATAGTTTTAGTTATGGAGAAACTCGATCTTTGAGAAAGTTTGTCCATTCTATTTTTCTCACGACCTTTTTGGTTGAGAGCTTGGGAGCTCTATTCCTCAGTTTTCGCCTTATTCCTCAACTTGGCTGGGGACGTGGTCTTTTTAGTTCCATTTTTCTAGCTATATCCGCCTTCTGTAATGCCGGTTTTGATAATTTAGGGAGCACCAGTTTATTTGCTTTTCAGACCGATTTACTGGTCAATCTGGTGATTGCAGGCTTGATTATTACAGGCGGCCTTGGTTTTATGGTCTGGTTTGATTTGGCTGGTCATGTAGGAAGAAAGAAAAAAGGACGTCTGCACTTTCATACGAAGCTTGTACTATTGTTGACTATAGGTTTGTTGTTATTTGGAACGGCAACTACTCTCTTTCTTGAGTGGAACAATGCTGGAACGATTGGCAATCTCCCTGTTGCCGATAAGGTTTTAGTTAGCTTTTTTCAAACAGTGACGATGCGAACAGCTGGCTTTTCTACGATAGATTATACTCAGGCTCATCCTGTGACTCTTTTAATTTATATCTTACAGATGTTTCTAGGTGGGGCACCTGGGGGAACGGCTGGGGGGCTCAAGATTACGACATTTTTTGTCCTCTTGGTCTTTGCGCGAAGTGAGCTTTTGGGCTTGCCTCATGCCAATGTTGCGAGACGAACGATTGCGCCGCGAACGGTTCAAAAATCCTTTAGTGTCTTTATTATCTTTTTGATGAGCTTCTTGGTAGGATTGATCCTGCTAGGGATGACAGCCAAAGGCAATCCTCCCTTTATCCACCTCATATTTGAAACCATTTCAGCTCTTAGTACAGTTGGTGTAACGGCAAATCTGACTTCTGATCTTGGGAAATTGGCTCTCAGTGTTATCATGCCACTTATGTTTATGGGACGAATTGGTCCCTTGACCTTGTTTGTTAGCTTGGCAGATTACCATCCAGAAAAGAAAGATATGATTCACTATATGAAAGCAGATATTAGTATTGGTTAAGAAAGGAAAGAGAATGTCAGATCGTACGATTGGAATTTTAGGATTGGGAATTTTTGGGAGCAGTGTCCTAGCTGCCCTAGCCAAGCAGGATATGAATATTATCGCTATTGATGACCACGCAGAGCGCATCAATCAGTTTGAGCCAGTTTTGGCGCGTGGAGTGATTGGTGACATCACAGATGAAGAATTATTGAGATCAGCAGGGATTGATACCTGCGATACCGTTGTCGTCGCGACAGGTGGAAATCTGGAGTCGAGTGTGCTTGCGGTTATGCACTGTAAGAGTTTGGGGGTACCGACTGTTATTGCTAAGGTCAAAAGTCAGACTGCTAAGAAAGTGCTAGAAAAGATTGGAGCTGACTCGGTTGTCTCGCCAGAGTATGAAATGGGGCAGTCTCTAGCACATACCATTCTTTTCCATAATAGTGTTGGTGTCTTTCAGTTGGATAAAAATGTCTCTATTGTGGAGATGAAAATTCCTCAGTCTTGGGCAGGTCAAAGTCTGAGTAAATTAGACCTCCGTGACAAATATAATCTGAATATTTTGGGCTTCCGAGAGCAGGAAAATTCCCCATTGGATGTTGAATTTGGACCAGATGACCTCTTGAAGGCAGATACCTATATTTTGGCGGTCATCAACAACCAGTATTTGGATACCCTAGCAGCATTGAATTTGTAAAAGAGGGAGCTTCCCTCTTTTTTGATGCTTAAGATGGTAAATAGAGACAGAAGCCTTGTATTCTAGTAAAAGTTCTTCAAAGGCTGGACTTTATGGTAGAATAGAAAGCAGTGACAAGAGAGAGTAATACTCTTCGAAAGTCAAATTTAAACCACGTCAACGTCACCTTGCCGTAGGTATAGGTAACTGACTTCGTTAGTTCTATCTGCAACCTCANNAGTTTGCTCTTTGATTTTCGAAGAGTATAAGAAAAATCAGTCCCCTAAAGGAGTAGATTATGAAGTTATTGTCTATCGCCATTCCTAGCTATAATGCTGCAGCCTATCTTCATTACTGTGTGGAGTCGCTAGTGATTGGTGGTGAGCAAGTTGAGATCTTGATTATCAATGATGGGTCTCAGGACCAGACTCAGGAAATCGCTGAGCGTTTAGCCGACAAGTATCCTAACATCGTTAGAGCCATTTATCAGGAAAATAAGGGCCATGGCGGTGCGGTCAATCGTGGCTTGGTAGAGGCTTCTGGGCGCTATTTTAAAGTAGTTGACAGTGATGACTGGGTGGATCCTCGTGCCTACTTGAAAACTCTTGAAACCTTGCAGGAACTTGAGAGTAAGGGTCAAGAGGTTGACGCCTTTGTAACTAATTTTGTTTACGAAAAGGAAGGTCAGTCTCGTAAGAAGAGTATGTGCTACGAGTCAGTCTTGCCTGTTCGGCAGATTTTTGGCTGGGACCAGGTCGGAAATTTCTCCAAAGGCCAGTATATCATGATGCACTCGCTGATTTATCGGACAGATTTGTTGCGTGCTAGCCAGTTCCAACTGCCTGAGCATACTTTTTATGTCGATAATCTCTTTGTCTTTACCCCTCTTCAGCAGGTCAAGACCATGTACTATCTGCCTGTCGATTTCTATCGTTATTTGATTGGGCGTGAGGACCAGTCTGTCAATGAGCAAGTGATGATTAAGCGCATTGACCAGCAACTTAAAGTCAATCGACTCTTGGTAGACCAGCTTGATTTATCCCAAGTGAGCCACCCCAAAATGCGAGAATATCTGCTGAATCATATCGAGATTACGACGGTGATTTCCAGTGCCCTGCTCAATCGAGCAGGTACAGCAGAGCATTTGGCAAAAAAACGGGAGCTGTGGACCTATATTCAGCAGGAAAATCCAGAGGTTTTTCAGGCTATCCGTAAGACCATGCTTAGCCGTTTGACCAAACATTCAGTCTTGCCAGCTCGCAAACTGTCCAATGTCGTCTATCAAATCACCAAATCTGTTTATGGATTTAATTGATATAAGTATTTTATAAGAGGGATTTAAGAAAAATTTTAACTTTTTCTTAGTCCTTTTTAATTTTAGGATATTATACTAGAGTCATCAAATAAAGAAAAACTCTAAGGAGAACCCTATGAAATTCAATCCAAATCAAAGATATACTCGTTGGTCTATTCGCCGTCTCAGTGTTGGTGTTGCCTCAGTTGTTGTGGCTAGTGGCTTCTTTGTCCTAGTTGGTCAGCCAAGTTCTGTACGTGCCGATGGGGTCAATCCGACCCCTGCTCAAGTTGTACCTGAAGAGACATCGGGAACGAAAGAGGGTGACTTAGCAGAAACTCAGGGAGATACTGTTCTTGCTCAAGCGAAACCTGAGGTCGTTGCTGGAAATACGAACTCACTTTCTACACCTACAGAAGTAACTGAAGTGAGCGAGGAGACAAGCCCTTCTCGTCTGGATACACTTTTTGAAAAAGGTGAAGAAGCTCAAGAAAATTCAGAGCTAGCAGATGTCTTAAAAGAAGCTGTAGATACAGCTGATGTGGATGGGAAACAAGCAAGTCCAGAAGATATTAAAAAAGCTGTCGATGAGGATGTTAAAGACAGTATCGATGTCCCAGCGGGCTATCTAGAACAAGCCAAAGCTTCCGGTCCTTTCTTGGCTGGTGTAAACAAACCGCTTAAATATGAACTTTTCGCAGGCGATGGTATGTTGACTCGTCTCTTGCTCAAAGCATCTGACAAGGCTCCATGGTCAGATAATGGTAAGGATAAAAATGAAAAAATTCCACCAGTGAAAAATTTACCTGATGGCAAGTATTACTATCAAGTATCTTTGAATGGTAACACTACAGGTAAGCAAGATCAGGATTTATTAGATACACTTCGTACTAATGGTACAAATACCTATGAAGCTACCCTGACTGTCTATGAAGCAGCCGGTGATAAACCAAATTTGAATAAGGTTGTCAAGGAACGTAAAGTCAATATTACCTTGAACGGTCTTGTAACAAGAAGCGATGTCAAATCTGCAGTTAAAAACAACATCAAAGACAGTATCGATGTTCCAGCAGCCTATCTAGAAAAAGCCAAGGGTGACGGTCCATTCACAGCTGGTGTTAACCATGTGATTCCATACGAACTCTTCGCAGGTGATGGCATGTTGACTCGTCTCTTGCTTAAGGCATCTGACAAGGCTCCATGGTCAGATAACGGCGACGCTAAAAACCCAGCCCTATCTCCACTAGGCGAAAACGTGAAGACCAAAGGTCAATACTTCTATCAAGTAGCCTTGGACGGAAACGTGGCTGGCAAAGAAAAACAAGAACTCATCGACCAGTTCCGAGCAAACGGCACTAAAACCTACAGCGCTACAGTCAATGTCTATGGTAACAAAGATGGTAAAGCAGATTTGACAAATGTCGTAGCAACTAAACAAGTCACTATTAACATAAACGGTTTAATTTCTAAAGAAACAGTTCAAAAAGCCGTTGCAGACAACGTTAAAGACAGTATCGATGTTCCAGCAGCCTATCTAGAAAAAGCCAAGGGTGAAGGTCCATTCACAGCAGGTGTCAACCATGTGATTCCATACGAACTATTCGCAGGTGATGGCATGTTGACTCGTCTCTTGCTTAAGGCATCTGACAAGGCTCCATGGTCAGATAATGGCGACGCTAAAAACCCAGCCCTATCTCCACTAGGCGAAAACGTGAAGACCAAAGGTCAATACTTCTATCAAGTAGCCTTGGACGGAAACGTGGCTGGCAAAGGAAAACAAGAACTCATTGACCAGTTCCGAGCAAACGGCACTAAAACCTACAGCGCTACAGTCAATGTCTATGGCAACAAAGATGGTAAAGCAGATTTGACAAATGTCGTAGCAGCTAAAAAAGTTACTATTAAGATAAATGTTAAAGAAACATCAGACACAGCAAATGCTTCATTCTCATCTTCTAACTCTGGTTCTGGCGTGACTCCGATGAATCACAATCCTGCTACAGGTGCGACTCATCAAACAGCTGCTGACCATAAGGACACGATGGCACCAGCCAAAGAGACTGATAAAGCAATGCCAGCAAATGACCAAATGGAAAAATCAGGTATGAAGACTGAGACTCCAGCTCCAAGTACTACAGATAGCATGCCTGCTGACACCATGACAAGCTCTACCAATACGATGGCAGGTGAAAATATGGCTGCTTCTGCTAACAAGATGTCTGATACGATGATGTCAGACAAGATGATGTCAGATGATAAAGCTATGCTACCAAATACTGGTGAAGCTCAAACATCAATGGCAAGTATTGGTTTCCTTGGGCTTGCGCTTGCAGGTTTACTCGGTGGTCTAGGTTTGAAAAACAAAAAAGAAGAAAACTAATCAGCTAAGGAAATAAATGATGGATAGTGGGCTGACTAAGGCTAGTTTACCAACTCAATCAGCAATCAGGACTTTCTTTCAATAGCAGATTAAAATCATCGTAAAACAATAAAAATAGTGTTATACTTAAAGCAGTATAGCACTGTTTTTATCAAAGGAGAGACAGATGGGAAAGACAATTTTACTCGTTGACGACGAGGTAGAAATCACCGATATTCATCAGAGATACTTAATTCAGGCAGGTTATCAGGTCTTGGTAGCCCATGATGGACTGGAAGCGCTAGAGCTGTTCAAGAAAAAACCGATTGATTTGATTATCACAGATGTCATGATGCCTCGGATGGATGGTTATGATTTAATCAGTGAGGTTCAATACTTATCACCAGAGCAGCCTTTCCTATTTATTACTGCTAAGACCAGTGAACAGGACAAGATTTACGGCCTGAGCTTGGGAGCAGATGATTTTATTGCTAAGCCTTTTAGCCCACGTGAGCTGGTTTTGCGTGTCCATAATATTTTGCGCCGCCTTCATCGTGGGGGCGAAACAGAGCTGATTTCCCTTGGCAATCTAAAAATGAATCATAGTAGCCATGAAGTTCAAATAGGAGAAGAAATGCTGGATTTAACTGTTAAATCATTTGAATTGCTGTGGATTTTAGCTAGCAATCCAGAGCGAGTTTTCTCCAAGACAGACCTCTATGAAAAAGTCTGGCAAGAAGACTATGTGGATGACACCAATACCTTGAATGTGCATATCCATGCTCTTCGACAGGAGTTGGCAAAATATAGTAGTGACCAAACGCCCACTATTAAGACAGTTTGGGGGTTGGGATATAAGATAGAGAAACCGAGAGGACAAACATGAAACTAAAAAGTTATATTTTGGTTGGATATATTATTTCAACCCTCTTAACCATTTTGGTTGTTTTTTGGGCTGTTCAAAAAATGCTGATTGCGAAAGGCGAGATTTACTTTTTGCTTGGGATGACCATCGTTGCCAGCCTTGTCGGTGCTGGGATTAGTCTCTTTCTCCTATCGCCGGTCTTTACGTCGTTGGGCAAACTCAAGGAGCATGCCAGGCGGGTAGCGGACAAGGATTTTCCTTCAAATTTGGAGGTTCAAGGCCCTTTAGAATTTCAACAATTAGGCCAAGCTTTTAATGAAATGTCCCATGATTTGCAGGCAAGCTTTGATTCCTTGGAAGAAAGCGAACGAGAAAAGGGCTTGATGATTGCCCAGTTATCGCATGATATTAAGACTCCTATCACTTCGATCCAAGCGACGGTAGAAGGGATTTTGGATGGGGTTATCAAGGAGTCGGAGCAAGCTCATTATCTAGCAACCATTGGGCGTCAGACGGAAAGACTCAATAAACTGGTTGAAGAGTTGAATTTTTTGACTCTAAATACAGCTAGAAATCAGATGGAAACGACCAGCAAAGACAGCATTTTTCTGGATCAGCTCTTGATTGAGTGCATGAGTGAATTTCAGTTTTTGATTGAGCAGGAGAGAAGAGATGTCCACTTGCAGGTAATCCCAGAGTCTGCTCGGACTGAAGGAGATTATGCTAAGCTTTCTCGTATCTTGGTGAATCTGCTCAATAACGCTTTTAAATACTCTGCTCCAGGAACCAAGCTGGAAGTGGTGGCTAAGCTGGAGAAGAACCAGCTTTCAATCAGTGTGACCGATGAGGGGCAGGGCATTGCCCCAGAGGATTTGGAGAATATTTTCAAACGCCTTTATCGTGTCGAAACTTCGCGTAACATGAAAACAGGTGGGCATGGTCTTGGTCTTGCGATTGCGCGTGAATTGGCTCATCAATTGGGTGGGGAAATCACAGTCAGCAGCCAGTACGGTCTAGGAAGTACCTTTACCCTCCTTCTCAATCTCTCTGGTAGTGAAAATAAAGCCTAAAACCCCTTTACAAATCCAGCTATTCATGGTAAAATAGATTTTGTGTGAAATATCAGCAGGAAAGCATGAAGCTCGTCAACAGGTGTCTTATAATAAGTAACCTTGGCTGTTTAGGCGAAGGGCATCTGCACGAATCAGGGCTTTCTAAGTGACTATTTCCACCGAAATATTATTTATATCAGGAGGACATTCACATGTCACGTTATACAGGACCATCTTGGAAACAATCTCGTCGCCTTGGCCTTTCACTTACAGGTACAGGTAAAGAATTGGCACGTCGTAACTACGTACCAGGACAACACGGACCAAACAACCGTTCTAAATTGTCAGAATACGGTTTGCAATTGGCTGAAAAACAAAAACTTCGTTTCACTTACGGTGTAGGTGAAAAACAATTCCGTAACTTGTTCGTACAAGCTACAAAAATCAAAGGCGGAATCCTAGGTTTCAACTTCATGCTTCTTTTGGAACGTCGTTTAGATAACGTTGTTTACCGTCTTGGTCTTGCGACTACTCGTCGTCAAGCTCGTCAGTTCGTAAACCACGGTCACATCCTTGTTGACGGAAAACGCGTTGATATCCCATCATACCGCGTAACTCCAGGTCAAGTGATCTCAGTTCGTGAAAAATCATTGAAAGTTCCGGCAATCCTTGAAGCAGTAGAAGCTACTCTTGGACGTCCAGCATTCGTATCATTCGACGCTGAAAAATTGGAAGGTTCATTGACTCGCTTGCCAGAACGTGACGAAATCAACCCAGAAATCAACGAAGCACTTGTCGTTGAATTCTACAACAAAATGTTGTAATATTTTATTAAATAAGATAGGCTGTAAAGCCTTGAAATTAAGCACTTTGGGGCGTTTTCCCCTAGTGCTTTTTGATTTCTCTTAGTATCCAGCTATAATCGTCTATACGTAACTAGACCTGTATAGTTCAAAGTGATATAATAGTCTAAAGGAGGTGCTACCATGAATGTTTTAGAAAAAAACACACAGGTAAATTTTAAGACTAACAGAGACTTGTTAGAGAAAGCTAAAGCTATTATCACAGCGCAAAATCTTGATATGACAGCCAGTTTTAACTTGTTTTTAGAACATATTGTAGAAAATAAAGCCTTGCCATTTGAAACTCAAGTAGATAAAGAAAGAGAAGAACTTCTATCAGGGTTGCGTGCTGAAATTGCTCGTAGCTTTGAGGATTTAGAACATGGAAGAACTTACAGTCTTGATGAAGTGAGGGCTAACCTTGGAATTTAACGAGAAGGCATATAGCATCATTATCTCCGAAACGGTACAAGAACAGCTAAGAGGTATTAAAGATTATATCTCAGCTAACTACTTTTCAGAACAGGCAGGAGCAAACACAGTTAAGAATGTTCTTTATGGTTTGGAGCGTCTTGAAGTCTTCCCAGAAGCAGGATTTGATGCTGACGAAAGAGTAGGAGGGATTATATACCCACCCCACAAAACTCGATGCATCATTTTAGGAGATTACCTAGCATTCTATCATATTTTAGAGGACAGAAAAGCTGTCTTTGTATCAGATATTATTCATAGCAAACAGGACTACATCCGCTTGTTCAAGAAAAAATAGCGCCTATATATGAACTGCACCCCAAAAGTTAGATTTTTTCTGTCTAACTTTTGGGGTGCAGTTCAATTGGAATGTCCTTATTTTTATTATGGGATTGACAAATGAGGTTAAGGTTCAGATCTATGAACTTAGAAAGCAAGTACAAATCTTTAATCAGCTTTCAAAAAGATTTTGTGTAGATGTTTCGGGCTAAGGTATGTGACAAGATGAATTGATCGTTATGGAATAGAGAGTGTTAAAAATGGGAAGAATCGTTACTATTCCCCTGAATTAAAACAAGAAATAATCAATAAAAGCCTATATAATAACAAATGTATTAAAACTAAGAAAGACTTAGCTCAGTGTAATACAGAACCAAATCTTATAGATAAATTATTTGTCTAATTTTTTAGGAATTATATCTCTAAACAATATCATTTAACAATTAAATTGTTAGATCTAGCTTAAATTTCTGGTTTAATTCATTTATTGTATCACTATCATTATATTCCTTAAATATTCTCATAGCTTTAGAACATTCTTTTTTACCTAACTCTATTTGATTAGTTTTTATAAGATAAATACCTTTTAGGAAGAGTAAATAATTCTTTTCAAAATAATATCCTTGTCTGGTCAGTAAATTTTCTAAATCATCTATAAAAAATTGAGCGTTATTTAACAAATTATTTTTTAATAATAATTCTAAATTAAATAAATATAAAGGAATTACTCTATGTGTTCCCATATTTGTTTTTAAAAAATGTCGTGTTTTCTTGATTACCGCTCTATATAATAAGCTTATGGTTTTAGTGTTCATAAAAAACACCGAATTATAAAAAATTTTCAGTTCATACTCCATCCAAGTATCTACCGAAAGCAAATACTTTATTATCTCATTGCATTTAGATGTATTATAAGGAAGATTTACAAGGCGATTAATCTGTTGTTCAGCAATCAATTTTATGTGAAAATTGCATAAACTTCTTTCCTGCTTTTGTTTTAGCTCTATTTTCTTTATTAGTTCTTGTAACAAAATGATATCTGAAGAGTTTACAGCATGTTCTAATTCTTCAAAAAAGCATTCTTTTTTGGAATAATAGCAATGAACTAATTCTTCAAATTCCGAAAATGATATCCCCAGGCGATTTAACAATATGTAAAAATGATCAATAGATAATTTTGTAATCCCATTTTCGAAACGAGAAATAGTTGACTCACTAATCTTATCACAAGCCAAATCTTTAAGACGAAAATTTTTTGAAATACGGATATCCTTTAAAACTGCTCCAAAATTTTCCATAGTATTCCTCTTCCATTTCTGCAAAAAATAAAACCTGTTTTTTATTTGTGATATGATTATACAAAAATAAAACAGAAAGGACAATATGATTATGAAAAAAATTTTATTGTCATCAGTTGCTTTACTGAGCCTAGTGGCAACACTACCAGTAAATAGTCCAGTTTCTGCTCAAGAATCTATCTCTCCCAAGTCTTATAGTCACTCTAATGGCAGTTGGATTCAATCGAATAGCCGTTGGTGGTATAAACACTCTGACGGTTCTTACACTAAAAACGGGTGGGAAAAGATCAATGAAACCTGGTACTATTTTGATAGTGAAGGTTGGATGAAAACAGGTTGGTTTAATGAATATGGAAATTGGTATTATCTAGATACTAGTGGTGCTATGAAAACAGGATGGTGTTTGATTTCTGGTAGTTGGTACTATTTAAATACTAGCGGTGTCATGCAAACTGGCCTACAGACTATCGAAGGAAAACAATATTATTTGGCTGCCAGCGGTGCTATGCAGACAGGTTGGCACAATATTGGAGATGATACTTATTTCTTTGCTAGTAGTGGAGCAAGACAAACGATTAATCGCCGTGCTTTAGTTCTTGGTGAAACATCAACGAGAGCAGTACCTATCGAAGACGTTAATGCTATGGAAAAGGTTTTTAGCAATCAAAACTTTAGTAACGTTGTTTGTTTCCCTGATAAAACAAAAGCTGAAATTATTGCAAAAATGCAAGAACTGTTTGAATCTTCTAGCGAAAGCGATGTAAATTATCTTTACTTTACTTGTCATGGTGGAGAAGATGGGACGATAGCCATTGGTAGCGATAAAACATCCTTTTCAGGTTGGGAATTGGCATCTATACTGAAACAATATAAAGGTAAGTTTGTGGTTATGCTGGATTGTTGCTATTCAGGAACAATTATAGATGTAGGTAAATCAGATGAAAAGGTTGCCTCCAAGTCTGAAGAAAGATTTGATGAACAAGCATTTTTGGCAGGATTCTCAACAGGAAATCTAGCAAGCAAGAATGGTGAAATGCTTGATTCTAAATTCCTCGTACTATGTGCCTCTTGGAAAGGTGAAAAATCGTATAGTGCAGTCGGAATAGGTAGTCTTGCCACCAGATACTGGGCAATGGGTACAGGTTGGGATTCACTTCAAAAAAGAATGATTTCGCCTATGGCAGACACCAATACTAACGGAAAAATCACTTTAGAGGAACTGTATCAATACTCTTATCCTCTAGTCCTTGAAGCTGCATCAAGCAGTAATAAGGAGCAACATGTATCAGTTTATCCAGAAAACAGTCAATTTGTTTTATTTCAAAAATAAGGAGTTAAGAAAATGAAAGTATCAAAAAAAATCACACTATTTGGTTTGTCTCTAGCAGGTTTAGCTTTACTAGCTTTCCCTCATTCAGGAAAGGCATTCGAATTGGAAGAAGAATGGGTTATTAAGGGTGGCGTTTGGTATCAAGATGGCAAAATTCTTCGATTTAATAATGGCCATGAAGTGGATATCAAAGTCTTGGATTTGCCAAAAACTGAGAAAATCGAGTGGACGGTCAGTCTCAATGGTCAAGATCAGACTATCAATTTCCTAGGTCAAGAAAAGGACAAATCTATGGTCGGTACAGAAGGACGTTACCTGAATTTCTATGTACCTTATGGCTATAGAGGAGATATCAAGGTAGAAGCCAAGAGCGGAAATGAAGTAAAAACCTGGTCCACTAAAGTGGTAGATGACGTATATAATGGTGGAAAGAGTGGCTACTACCATATTAAAGAATCAAATAATCAATACACCTACCTTGATACTAAATGGGATTATCAAACCAAGACCTACACTGCTACCTTACCAGAAACTATCAATGGTCAAAAAGTCTATGCTTGGGCAGAGGAGTATGGTAATATTAAACTTGTAAAACCAGGGACTATCAGTCATAAATATGATGATGGAGGAGTTTTCAAAGAATTTTATCCGATTGTAAAAGCAGAAAGCTGGCTAAATCTAAAAAATAATCAAGGTGAAAAGTGGTACTATCAAAAACAAGGTCAATTGGTTCAAAATGCTTGGGTTAAGGACAAGGGAACTTGGTACTTTATGAATGATAAAGGAGTCATGTTCAATCAAACTTGGCTCTATCAAGGTAGCAACTGGTATGCCTTTAAATCATCAGGAGCCATGATTGCTAGCAATTGGCTATATGATAATCACTCTTGGTATTACCTAAAGGACTCAGGTTCTATGGCGACAGGTTGGATCAAAGATAGTGGATCTTGGTATTATCTAAACAACTCAGGTTCTATGGCAACAGGATGGGTAAAAGATAGCGGCTTTTGGTACTACCTAAAAGACTCAGGTTCTATGGCGACTGGTTGGGTCAAAGATAATGATAAGTGGTACTATCTCGCATCATCTGGTAATATGCTTCGCAATACACGCACACCAGATGGCTATTATGTAGATGGCAGTGGCGCTTGGAAATAAATTTTAAACAGAGAAAATCTACTGAGAAGGTAGGTTTTCTTTTTTAGTCAGTGAATAATATATAGTAAAATAAAATAAAAATAGGACAAATCAATCAGGACAATCAAATCAATTTCTAGTAATATTTTAGAAATCCAGATGTACTATTCTAGTTTCAATCTACTATATTTTGGCTCCCTCAATTTAAGGAAGGGAGGTGTTACATATGCTAGAAACTTTACTCACAGTGTTTCTAGCTCCGTTACTTATTAACGTGTTATCTGAACTTTTCAAGTTATGTCTTAAGAAACGTAAGAAGTAATAGTTAACCCTTTAAGAGGGTAGCAAAAAACCCCATCGGTGGCACGGTGGGGCTTTTTAGTTATATATGCTAGAAGCATTATTTTCCCTTTATGCTCTAATTCTAACACAACCCCTCCGATATTTCAAGCTTTTGTTTTGATATGTCCTCAGAGGTCATTTCGCAATCTTATAACACTGAAGCCTGTGGTTTGAGTCCGCTTTACTGAAATTAGCCCACGCTCTACTAGCCTCCATTCTACAGCAAAGAAATCAACTCTTTTCTAGGGGATTTCCGCCCTCATTTTGCTCTTTTGTGCTAAAATAGATTTATAAATTGAAAATAAGGAATGTTTATGAAATCAGGTAATGGTTTTTGCAAAGGCTGTCTCTATTTTTGGGGCTTCTTGTTCTTATTAGGCCTGTTGGTCCAATATGCTCTTCCGCTTGCGGCTTGTGTCCTGCTAGTCTATGGTGGTTATCGCCTCTATAAACGTTGGCGCTATCCTCTTTTGCAAGATGCCTCTCTAGACGATCGGATTGAGCTTTTAAAAGCTCGGATTCGTCAGGCGGACAAAGATATTCAGCAATTAGAGGGAATTTTAGTAGAAAAAGGTTCAGATTCCTATAAGAGCCTGGCTAATCAAGTATTAATCGAACTGAGGGAAATCCATCAGGAGGCGGATCGTCTAAAGTCCTATATCAATGCTGATGTCTACAACCGTATTGACAAAAAGGTTCGTACAGTAAGGGCAAACATCGATGTTCAGCTAGAACGTTTGGATAGGGAAAGTCAGGTAGATCTTGAAAATGCGGAGCCAGAGGAATTAGCTCCAGAATTGTCCCAGACCTTGGCCAATATTGCTATTGACCATCAGGCCATTTTAGACAAGATTGCCACCTCTTCCGAGGGAGATAAGGAAGAATTGACTGCCATTCATAGTTTGAAGATGGAGAAATTCCAAACGATTTTAGAAGGCTATTTGAAGATTAAGGCCAATCCTAAAAACTATAATCGAGCAGAAGAACGTTTACAGCAAGCTAAATCAGCTATCGAACAATTTGACCTTGAGCTGGACCAGGTGTTGAGAGAACTCAATGAAACAGATATGCGTGATTTTGATATTAGTTTGCGTATCCTAGAAAAAGATCGTAAAGAATAGGTTAGAAACAAAGGAGTAACCATGACAGAATTTAATTTTGATATTGACCAGATTGCCAATAATACGGTAGCTAAGGTGGATAAGACAACCCAAATCATCGAGACCAATACTGGCTCAGACAAGACCTTGACCTTCCTTGAGAAGCTGAGCCCTGAGCAACAAGAAGGGATCAAGGCGCACGTGCCCCAGTTGGTAGACCAGTTTGTCACCAATCAAAATGCTCTTTTGGATTTTGGACAATCTGCTGTCGAAGGTGTGAACAATACAGTCAACCGTATCTTGTCAGAACAAAAGAAACTGCAGATTCCTCAAGTGGATGATCTACTCAAAAATACCAACCGTGAGTTGCAAGGCTTTGTAGTTAAATACAAGAACGCTGAAATTGCTGAGTTAGAAGAGAAGCCAAACTTTTTGCAACGACTGTTTAACAAGAGCAAGAATACCCTACAGGAATTTTACTTTGACTCAAAAACAGTAGAGCAAAAGCTCGATGGCATGGCTGCCGCAGTGGTCAAGCAAGAAGATGTGCTAGCTCGAAATATCGTCTCTGCTGAGATGTTGATTGAGGACAATACCAAATCCATTGAAAATCTAGTGGGAGTGATTTCCTTTATCGAAGCCAGCCAGACAGAAGCTGGCAAGCGCGCTGCAGAACTGAAAGCTCAAGCTGACCAACTCGATACAAGTACGGTAGAATACCAAACCAAGTCACAAGAATTGGCCCGCATGGCTGAAGTGGTCAATACCCTTGAACAACAACATACTGAGTATGTCAGCCGTCTCTATGTTGCCTGGGCAACAACACCTCAGATGCGAAATCTTGTGAAGGTGTCATCTGATATGCGCCAAAAATTGGGAATGCTTCGTCGTAATACGATTCCGACAATGAAACTTTCCATTGCCCAACTGGGTATTTTGCAACAATCCATGAAATCAGGTGTCGTGGCAGATGCCATTGTCAATGCCAATAATGCTGCCCTTCAGATGCTAGCTGAAACCAGTAAGGAAGTGATTCCGCAGATGGAACGAATTGCCCAAAGCCCGACAGTCGCTGTTGAGTCTGTTACCAAACTGGCTGAAAGTCTGGTCGCTCAAAACCAGGGTATCGTCGCTGCCATTGAATTGGGTCGTCAGAAACGTGCCCAACTAGAAACAACTATCGTCAAGTCCGCAGAAATGATCAACGATTCTGTCAAACTACGCGATGAGAAAATCGTCCAAGCCTTTCTCGACCAAGGCAAGGACGCCCAGAAAGAAGTACAAGAATAATACACAAGGATGCTGGGAAAAACTCAATTTCAGGAGAAAATGAAGTAAATCTTTCTACAATAAAACGCATAATATCAAGGTTGTATAATTCTTGATATTATGCGTTTTTTTGATTTCAAAGACTTTTTCTCCAGACTCTTGTGATTCTATATTTACCTTTTCTATTCTTTTTGCTTTTATGATAAGGCAGGTTATTTGAATTTTTTTTTAATTCATTAAGTACCGCTCTATTAGATTTTTTATCATCTTTTAATTCGAATTCTTTAGATTTATAAATCAAATAGTCTGAAAAATCTGGAAATAAGGCATTTGTTTCATAATTGTACTCTTTTAACTTTCGTAAAAGTTCTCTTTGAATTAATTCATAGTAGTCGCCAGAAATTCTTTCCTCTTGATTATTTTTATCAGAACCTGATTTGACAGACTTTCCTTCTAAAAATTTAATTACTCCGTCTAAATTTTTAGAAGATAGATCATCTTCTGGCTTAGTATGATTAGAGCTTTGCTGATTTTTTAAAGACTTAATAGAGGCCTCTATATTAAATTTGATATTTAGAATAATTCTATCGATAGGTTTATAATTTTCTAATTCTATTTCATTTTTTTTAAAATTTATAAATTTAATAAGTTTATCAAAATTTATAAAAGCACCTTTTTGTGCCCGTATTCTCTTATTTGTAATTTTCTTATGAACTAAAGAAATTATTCCATTCTCACTATCATTGCTGGAGTCAATTTTATAGAACTCTAACTGAGGATTTTTTATTTTCCCAAAACCTAACATAAACAACATGGCTATGAATGGATTTTCGGAAATATCTAGTAGACTTGTTGGCAAACCATAATGTTGTAAGATAGCTAATTCATCAGCTCGGATATCTAACATTTCTTGATTTAAAGGGACATATTTAACTTCATCAGGAAATTCTCTAGAGATATTTAGATAAAGAGATTCAAAAGTGTTACAGTATTTATTTCCTTCACTATTTTGTAAATTTCTAAATATCCCTGGTACTGTTTCCCAATCTTCTCTTTGTCCTCTATAGTAATTATAGCCTTGTCTTTGAAACGATGTAATCATTTCTTTTATTAAGTAAAATAAACTCCATGAATTTTTTTCATCTTTATATCCTAATCCCGTACCTGCACTTAATAAATATTTATTGATATCATCGATTTCATCTTGCAATTTAGAGTTTTTATTTGTTGATGAGAGTTCTAGATTTTGAATTTTGTAAATTGGTGTTAAATCTTCCTGAGGTTGGTTTATTCCAATTATATTTATTACTATTTTAAAATCATTAAAGATTTTTGAATTCAGTTGATTTTTTATTTCTTCAGGGGATGAATAATAGGTCCCTAAATTTTCATAGAATTTATCCCTAAGTAACATAAAATTCTCCTTAAATGGACAATACACCCAAATTAATAAGTCTATATTTCATAGCCGGATTGGACACATTTAATTTTTCAGCAAGATAAGTAATAATAATTTCATCATTTAAAGTATCTAATTCTTCCCAGGTCATAGAATAATCTATTGCCATTCTATCGATTGCTTTTATGATTAACTTTTGCGGCATTAGTAGTTCTGCTGCAAACTGGTTAGCAGCTCTTTCTTTAGCATTCGCTACTGGTGTTTGTTCACGTTCAGAAATTCCTTCATGTTTTAACACAAAATGGCCTAATTCATGAGACTTAGTAAATCGTTGACGCTGTAGCGGTTCCAAAATATTAACATACATTTTTTTAGTGTCAGCATCATATTTTCCAGAATGCGAATCGAAGTATGTTTCTATAACCTCAATTCCTAATTCAGCAATAATTTTATCAATATCTATACTATATTCATCTGATTGAAGTTCAATGTCTGATATTACTTCTTTTTTATTGTCAAAATAAGACATAAAATCTGTTGAGTATAGTTCGCTATATTTATAGACTTTACACATTATAAATTCTCCTATTTATATTTTTTATTTTTATTAAAAAATTATGAATTATTCTAAGTTATCATGATACAAAAATAGTTTATATTACTATTCTAAACTAAAAAGATCTTTTAGTCTATAGATAGATTGAAAATTTAAGAAAGAAACTACCTTTACTCTGAAATAAGAGATAAAACCATGGGAAACCTTTTCACTACTAGTCTTTTATGATACAATAGAAGGAAGTAAAGGCGCTGTTTTTTCGATGCTGCAACGCCTTGGATGAATGAAAAGGAAGAGTCCCTATGGTTTTCAGATTTAAGCAAATAAGTAGCTTGCATATATATATATATATAAACTCGCGTTTTCATACCCATTTTCAAAACCTGCCAATCTTTTTGGTAGGCTTTTTGCGTTGTAGAAATGGGGTATGAACATGGCTTACACTTTATCAAAAGAATTAGAGCAAGAACTTATCGTTTCAGCACCTGAGTTACAGCCTAGTTATGCTGCCATCGTAGAATACCTAGAAGCTATCAACCAGAAAGAAGCATCTGGAAGCAATTCTCAGGAACTCCAGAACCAGCTTACTATTCAGCTGGGACGTTTAGAAGATTTGGTGCAGGGCTATATCCAAATAAAGAAGAAACCGCATCACTACCTAGATGCAGATAAAGACTTGACGGCAGCCTATCAAGCCATAAAAGGGACGGAGCAAGATCTTCTCAAAAAATTGCAACATCTCAATCAAGCAGCCTTGCAGGATTTCCATATCAGCCAGAGACTCTCTCCCAAAGATGAGACTGCTATCCCTGTAGCAGGTAAAGCCAAAACCAAACAGGAATTGCCTATCGAGCGAGATTTAATCAATCAGCTGACAAAGGGAGAAAGTCAATGGGTGTATCGACCTGAGTTAAATACAGAAGACTTCCTATGGGGAAACTTTTTTGCCAAGCTGGAAGCCAATAATGTCCGCATTTTGCAAGACCATCCCCTTACAAATTCAGAGAAAAATCAAATCAAAAACCAGCTCAATTTTGTCAACTTTTATGAAGCAGCCAAGTGGATAGCAGGGGAAAATGGCATTGCCAAGGTACAGGTTCAACGTGAAGATGCCAGTCTAGGCACCATTCGCTTGGAAGTCTTGTGGAGAAACAATGTCGCAGGTGGCAGATCCAGCTATGAGGTTGTCAACCAAGTCATCACAGGAGGAGAAGGGATTCGCCAGCGCCGTGGGGATGTGACTTTGTTAATCAATGGTCTGCCCATGATTCAGATTGAACTGAAAAGCCGTTCTCATCCTTATATGGATGCCTTTCGTCAGATTAAGAAATACGACCAAGAAGGACAGTTCAGAGGTATTTTTTCAAGTCTTCAGATGTTTGTCGTCTCTAATGTCACAGACACTCGCTACATCGCAGCTGCCAAAGCCAACAAGCTAAATGAACGCTTCTTGACCAAGTGGGTGGATAGTGAAAATAGACCTCAACCTCAACTATTTGACTTTGCAGAGTCTGTCTTGTCGATACCGAGAGCCCACGAGATGGTCATGCAGTATTCTGTCATCGATGATGACAAGAAGGCCTTGATTTTATTGCGTCCCTATCAGGTACATGCCATTGAGGCTATCCGTGAAGCCAGTCGCAAGCGCCAGTCGGGCTATATTTGGCATACGACTGGTTCAGGAAAGACCCTGACCTCTTATAAAGTTTCGCGCAATCTGCTCCAGATACCATCCATTGAGAAGACAATCTTCGTGATTGATAGGACAGACCTTGACCAGCAGACGACCAGTTCGTTTCAGTCTTACGCAGAGAACGATATGATTGATATCGACGAGACCGATGATACACAGGAATTGGTTAAAAATCTGGCTTCTGATGACCGCCGTGTCGTTGTGACGACAATTCAGAAAATCAATGCTATGATTCGTCAGTTTGATGAAGGACGTCACCAAAAGGTCTACAATCGTATCAAACAACTCAAACTAGCCTTTGTCGTCGATGAATGCCATCGCGCAGTGACTCCTGAACGCCAGCGCCACCTAGAGCATTTCTTTACAAATTCTCTCTGGTATGGGTTTACAGGGACTCCTATCTTTACAGAAAATAAACGTGAACAAAAAGGAGACCTTGCTCAGACGACCGAAGAGCAGTACGGTGACTGCCTCCACCAATATACTGTCAAAGAAGCCATCCATGACAAGGCGGTTCTTGGCTTTAATGTGGAGTATCAGACAACTATGCCTGGTTGGGCAGAAGATGAGATTGACGAGGAGCGTTATGATGACGAAGGCCATATGCTTGCCGTTTTAGATGCCATTCTCAATCGCTCAAGACGCAAACTCGGTTTCCAAAATGGGGTAGGAAAAACCTATGAAGCCATTTTGACCGTCAAAAGCATTGCCCGTGCGCAGGCCTATTATAACCTGATTAAGCAAGTCAAAAATGGAGAGAAGTCTCTAAGCATTTCGGAAAATGTTAAAAAGGTTTTGCCAGACTTCCCTAAGGTTGCCATTACTTACTCTGTGACAGAAAATGAAGCAAACTCCTATGTCAACCAAGCCTACATGGAGGAGAGCCTAGAAGACTACAATGCCATGTTTGGTACCCACTTTAGCCTAGCAACAATTGCTTCCTACAATAGTGACCTCAACGACCGTCTGGCCCGTAAGAAAGAACGCTTTGCCTTCTGTGAGGAACAGTTGGACTTGGTTATCGTTGTGGACCGCTTGTTGACAGGCTTTGATGCCCCTTGCCTATCGACCCTGTTCATGGATCGTCAGCCCATGAAACCACAGCATATCATTCAGGCCTTTTCACGAACCAATCGCCTCTTTGATGAAGGCAAGAAATTCGGCCAAATCGTCACCTTCCAAACGCCTGGCCGTTTTAAAGAAAAGGTGGATGAAGCTCTGAGCCTCTACTCAAATGGTGGTGAAACCAGTGTCTTAGCCCCAGAATGGCAGGAGGAGAAGGCCAAGTTTCTTGAGAAGGTTCATCAACTATTAGCCATCGCTCCAAGTCCAGAGCAGGTGCCTGATTTGGATACAGCGACAGATGCAGAATTAAAACGCTTTGCCAAGGCCTTCCAAGAATTTGACAAGCTCCTATCTTCTATACAAGTCTATTCGGACTATGATGAGAAAGTCATTCTCAGAGAGATTGGTCTCAGCCTAGCAGATATCGAGAACTTTGCCGGCCAATATCAAAATGTCATCGAAGAGCTCCGTAGACGCAGAAAAGAAGACCAAGAAGATGAAGGTGTGCTGCTGGATATCGAGTATGAGCTCGAATCCATCCGCACCGACGAGATAAACTATCACTATATCCTCTCTCTCATCCAAGCCTTGATCGAAAATCGGGAAAACCTTATCGGTAAAAAGGAAAAGGGTCTGGTAGATAACTATATCGAAGATTTGAACAAATCCAATCCCAAGTTATCCAGCCTCATCTCCAAACTCTGGCAGAATGTCCAAGCAGATGCTAAGAGCTATCAGGGGCAGTCTGTGACCCATAAGTTGGATGAGATGATTGAGCTAACAACCCAGAAAAAGATTCGTGAAACGGCAGATTATTGGCAGATAGGAGAGGATGAACTCCAGTTCGTAGTGGACAACTACCGCATCGGACGAGACAAGCAAAATGGTGAAAAAGCCATTACGGAATCTCAGGACTATCTGGCCTATAAGGAAGCCCACGGAGACAAGGCACTACCAAAACTCAAATACAAAAAAGCCCTCAAAGAGGACTATATGCGCATGATTTCAGAGGATATCTTACCGCTAAGAGGGAGATAGGTTTATACTCTTCGAAAATCTCTTCAAACCACGTCAACGTCGCCTTGCCGTATATA